>DAITAW010000161.1:0-4487 GCA_036824055.1 Gaiellaceae bacterium
CGCATCATCGGCGTTCCTTACGCCGCGTATGCCCAGGCGCTCCACTACAACCGTGACCTGTTCAGGCAGGCGGGCCTCAATCCGAACAAGCCGCCGACGACGTGGGCGCAGCTCCGGAAGGATGCGAAGCAGATCTCGGACCGGACCGGTGCGACCGGGTACGCGCAGATGGGCCTGAACGACAACACGGCCGGCTGGATTGCCACCACCGTGACCTACACGCTCGGCGGCCGCATGGAGCAGGGCCGCGGGACGAGCGCGACCGCAACGCTCAACAACCCGTACACCGTGCAGGCACTGAACCTGCTCCGGCAGATGCGCTGGACGGACAAATCGATGGGCTCGACGTACGACTACACCTGGCCGACGATCAACCAGGCATTCGCTGCGGGCAAGATCGGGATGTTCATCAACGGCTCGGACATCTACACGTTCCTCGTCCAGGCCGCGAACCTCGATCCGAAGATCTACGGAATCGCGCCGCTGCCGCTGGCAAAGAACAAGAACGCCGGCGTGCTGGGCGGCGGGTCGATCGCGGTGGTCCGGCCTGACTCCAAGGGTGCGAAGCTCGATGCCGCCCTGAAGTGGATCGACTTCTTCTACATGGAGAAGCTCATCAAGAAGCCGGCGGCTCTCCGAGACGCGAACATTCTCGTCGCGAACAAGCAGCCTGTCGGTGTACCCGCTTTCCCGATCTTCAACAAGAGGCAGTACGACGTCGCCAACTCGTGGATCAAGCCTTACATCAACGTGCCGATCAAGCAGATGGCCCCGTTCCTCAAGGGCATCTTCAAGCAGAACCTCTACCCGGAGCCTGCCGCCTCGACGCAGAGCGTGTACCACGCGCTCGATCCGGTGGTTCAGTCCGTGTTCGCCGACAAGAACGCCAACATCGCGAGTCTGCTCGCGCAGGCGAACCAAGTCGCCCAGAAGGCCATCACGGACGGGAACTAGCTTCTTGACCGACTGGCTCGACGGGGAGCCCTCGTGGCTCCCCGTCGGCTGTTCGGGTGACGCGGCCGCGCGGGCGGCGTAAGGTGAGCGCCGCGAGGGTGACAGCTCGGGACGGTGCCGTGGACAACCTTGACGTGATTTCAGGCGAGCCGGTCGCAAAGCCGCAACGCCGCGACCGCCGTTCACCTCTCGAGTGGCTACGGGGCGGAAACCTCACCGCTCTTGCTTTCGCCCTGCCGATGCTCGCGATCTTCACGGCGTTCTCGTGGTATCCGATCACTCGGCTCGTCGTCCTCTCTGTTCAGCACACGAACCTCATCGACCCGCCGACGTGGGTTGGCCTGCAGAACTTCCGGGACGTGATCGGCGACCCGCTCTTCGCCACGGCGGTCAGGAACACCGCCTACTTCGCAGGCCTCGCCCTCCTCTTCGGTTACCCGATCCCTCTCATCGCGGCAGTGCTGATCAGCGAGTCGCGCCGCTTCCGCGGGATCTACAGCGGGCTTGCCTACCTACCCGTCGTCATTCCGCCCGTCGTCGGCGTGATGCTGTGGAAGTACGTGTTCTACGAACCGAGCAGCGTCGGCCTCTTCAACACCGTGCTCGGCTGGATCCATCTGGGACCGTACGGCTGGCTGCAATCTCCCGGCACCGCGATGCCGGCGCTCGTCGTCGAGTCCACGTGGGCGAACGCCGGCGCGACGGTGATCATCTACCTCGCCGCACTGACGGCCGTGGACACCGATCTGTACGACGCGGCGTCTGTGGACGGCGCGGGCCTCTGGCACAAGGTCTGGCACATCACGCTGCCTCAGTTGCGTGGCGTCTTGCTCGTCACGCTGATTCTCCAGATCATCGGAACGGCCCAGGTCTTCCTCGAGCCCTACCTCTTCACCTCGGGTGGGCCGGCGAACGCGACGCTCACCGTCTTGCTGCTCGTCTACCAGTACGCATTCGGGAACTCCGTCGGTGTCGGTTTTGGTGACGCGGCAGCGCTGAGCCTGATGCTTGCGGCCTTCCTGGCCGTTTTCTCCCTCGTGTTCATGCGGGCGACCCGATCCTGGAGCACGAGGTGATCAGTCTCCGTCTCCGTCGGGCCGAAGCGACCGAAGACCTAACCGGCGGCCTCCTCTCCTACACGGACTGGGCGCGCCGAGACATCAAATGGCTGTTCGGCTCCGCGCAGGTGCTCCTCCTCGTCCTGCTCGTCCTGATCGGGCTCGGGCCGCTGGTCTGGCTCGCAAAGGGCGCCGTCACGCCGACCATCGACACGCTCAGGAATCCACTTGCCCTCTTCCCGCACGGAGTGGCCTGGAGCAACCTCAGCGATGCGTGGTCGAAGGTGAACGTCGGTCGCTATTTCTGGAACACAATCGTTCTCGCGCTCGGGTCATGGTTCTGTCAGATCGTCGTCGCGACGACGGGCGCGTTCGTGCTCTCGGTGCTCCGGCCCGCATGGGGGCGATTCGTCAACGCACTCCTTCTTGGGACGCTCTTCGTGCCGGTCGTCGTCTTGATCGTTCCGCTCTATATCGAGGTCGTCCATCCGCCGCTCATCCACCACTCGTTCGCGGAGAGCTACTGGGCGATCTGGCTTCCAGCGGGCGCGAGCGCATTCAACGTCGTGCTGATGAAGCGCTTCTTCGACAACCTGCCGCAGGAGCTTTTCGAGGCTGCGCGCATCGACGGCGCCGGCCCGGTACGTCTCTTCTTCTCGATCGTGTTGCCCCTCTCGAAGCCGATCCTCGGAGTCGTCTCGATCTTCGCGATCCTCGCGGAGTGGAAGAACTTCCTCTGGCCGTTCCTGGTCCTCTCGAACAGCCCGGATCGCCAGCCGCTGTCAGTTCGGCTTCCGGCCATCCAGGCGCAAACGCAACTCGGCGTTCTCCTCGCATCGATGCTGATCGCTGCGCTCGTTCCCATCCTGGGCTTTCTGATCTTTCAGCGGTCATTCCTACGTGGTACTGGATTCGGGGGCGCCCTCAAGGGCTGACCGGCCGCTTCGCGTAGCCCGGCCGATCACGGCAAGATGGACATGTGAGCCCGGCCAACGTCAGCTCGCCCGGAGACGATCAGGGCAAGAACGCGAGCGCACCGCCCTCGCCGCGCGGATCTTCGCCGACGCCGCCGCAGCTGCCGAGCTTTCGCCCCAGCCGGCGCTGGATCATCTTCGCCGTCGGGCTGCTGCTGTTGAACTTCTATCTCGGCTCGCGGGCGACGCAGCCGACATCGCGCGTTCGCGTCCCGTACAGCCCGTTCTTCCTCGAGCAGGTGCAAGCGGGCAACGTCAAAGAGATCACATCCAAGGGCACGGCGATTCAAGGCACGTTCACGAAGAAGGAGCAGTACGCGAAGAACAAGCCGACGACGAAGTTCCAAACGGAAATCCCCGCGTTCGCCAACAACAACGCCCTCTCGCAACTGCTGCAGCAGAAGCGTGTGGTCGTGAACGCCCAACCGCTCGACACGGGAGCCCCCTGGTGGGAGAACCTGCTGCTCGGGTTCGGCCCGACGATTCTGTTCGTGTTCCTGCTGTTCTGGCTGATGCGAAGAGCCGGAAACGTCCAGAACGTTCTGGGCTCGTTCGGCCGCTCGCGGGCTCGCCGCTATCAACCGTCCGGCGACCGCGTGACCTTCGAGGACGTCGCCGGCATCGACGAAGCGAAGGCGGAGCTGACGGAGGTGGTCGATTTCCTCCGTCATCCGGAGAAGTATCGAAAGCTCGGCGGCCGAATACCGCACGGCGTGCTCCTCTCGGGCCTGCCGGGAACCGGCAAGACGCTGCTCGCGCGGGCGGTCGCGGGCGAAGCGGAGGTTCCGTTCTTCTCGATGGCCGCATCCGAGTTCGTCGAAGCCATCGTCGGGGTGGGGGCGTCGCGCGTGCGCGACCTGTTCACGCAGGCGAAAGAGGCCGCGCCCGCAATCGTCTTCATCGACGAGCTCGATGCGATCGGGCGGTCGCGCACATCTGGGGTCGCGGGGTTCAGCGGTGGCAACGACGAACGCGAGCAGACCCTGAATCAGATCTTGACCGAGATGGACGGCTTCGACTCGTCCACGAGCGTGATCGTCGTCGGCGCGACCAACCGCCCGGATGTCCTCGACCAGGCTCTCCTTCGACCGGGTCGTTTCGACCGGAGGGTCGCGGTACAGCCTCCCGACCGTGCCGGCCGAGAGGCGATCCTCAAAGTGCACACACGTGGTGTGCCTCTGGGGCCTGACGTCGAGCTCGGCAGGATCGCGTCGACGACGCCCGGCATGGTGGGAGCGGACCTGGCGAATCTCGTCAACGAAGCCGCGCTGCTAGCCGCACGACGGGGGCACGAGGTCGTCGACGAATCCGACTTCACCGACTCGCTCGAGCGAATCGTTCTCGGCGCGGAGCGGCAGGTGATGATGAGCCTCGAAGACCGCCGGCGGACCGCCTACCACGAGGGTGGTCACGCGATCGTCGGCATGCTGACCGAAGGCGCCGACCCGGTGCGCAAGATCTCGATCATTCCGCGCGGGCTTGCGCTCGGCGTGACGTTCGC
>DAITAW010000049.1:0-18472 GCA_036824055.1 Gaiellaceae bacterium
CTGAGCATCGATCCTCCCCGGTCGCTGGCAGGGGAACGAGCATACCGCCGCGAAAACGGTCGCAGAGTGGTGTGGCCCTACCTCCTCTTCGCGTTCGCCGCCGGGGCCGCGTTGCCCGTGCAGTTCGGCGTCAACGCGCAGCTCGCGCACTGGCTGGACAGCCCGGTCCGTGCCGCGTTCATCTCATTCCTGACCGGCACGATCATCCTGGCTGCGGCGGCGGCGCTCGTCTTCAAGCCCTTGCCATCGTTCAGCCGACTCGGGCACGCACCGTGGTGGATCTGGCTGGGCGGCGCCCTCGGCGCGTTCTACGTGTCCGGCTCGATCGTTGCTGCGCCGCGGCTCGGCGCGGCGGCGCTGATCGCCGTCATCGTCGCCGGCCAGTCGCTTGCATCCGTCGTCGTCGATCAGTTCGGCTGGGTCGGATTCGAGCCGAAGCACGTGAGCGCCGGCCGCCTCGCCGGCATGGCTCTGGTCGGCGCAGGCGTCGTGCTCGTCCGCATCTTCTAGCCGCAGCCGCTCATCCAGCCCGGGTTCGGGGCCGATAGAGGAGGAGCCGCCGCCATGAAGCCGACCCTCACTCACCGGGGCGCTCGGGTGCTCGCCTGGCTCGAGCGCGAAAGCCTGCCCGTGACCGTCTTCGGTCTCTTCGCGTGCGGGCTGATCGTCCGTCTCCCCGATCAGCTCCGCCAGGACGGGTGGCTCGCGCTCGTCAGCGGGCGGCTCGTCGCCGACTCAGGCCTCCCCACGACGGACACGCTGACCGCCTGGACTGCGCACGTGCAATGGGTCGATCAGCAATGGCTCGGCCAGCTCTTCCTCTATCGACTCGCCTCCGCGGGGAACCTCCGGCTCGTGATGCTCGTGCACGTCGGCCTGCTCGCGGGCGCGATGGCCGCTGCCCTGATCGCGGCGCGGTGGCGAGGCGGTTCGCCGCGCAGCGTCGGGCTCGTCGCGGCGCCGGCGCTGGTCGTGATCCTGATGTCAGCGCAGATGCGCGTTCAGAGCATCGCGTATCCGCTCTTCGTCGCCGTGGCGTGGCTCCTGATCGCCGACGCGCGCGCGTCGTCACGTCGTGTCCTACTCGTACTTCCCGTTCTCGTCCTCTGGGCGAACGTCCACGGTTCGGTCGTGCTAGGCGCGCTCCTGACGACCGTGGCCGGCCTCTTGCTCGTCGCGCGCACGCTGCGGAACAGCGCGGGCGCAGGGAACGAGCTGTTGCTGCGCGGTGCGCTCCTGACGATTGCGCCTTGTCTGTGCATCTTCGCGTCGCCCTACGGTTCGTCGCTCTTCCATTACTACGGCAGCACCGCCTTCAATTCGTCCTTCGGCCGCATCGTGAGCGAATGGCAGCACTCGTGGCCGTCGCTTGTGACCCTCCCCTTCTACGTGCTCGCCGCGCTGTGCGGCTGGCTCCTCTTACGCGACCGGCGCGCCGTCAGCATCTTCGAGCAGATCGCACTCCTGCTGTTGTTCCTCGCAGGAGTCTCCGCGCTACGAAACATGGTCTGGTTCAGCTTCTTCGCGCTGATCGTCGTGCCGCTCCCGCTCGGGAAGCGTCTCGGCGAGGTCCGCGGCAGGGAGTCTCGGATGGTCAAGACGATGCTCGCAGCGACAGCCATCGCGGCGGTGTCCGTCGCCGGTGCAGCGGCCGCCTCGCGACCCGACTCGTGGCTCACGAGCTCGGTCTATCCCATCGCCGCCGCCGATGCCGTCGCTGCCGCCGCAGCGAAAGACCCCACCGCTCGCATCTACTCGGACGTGCGCTTTGCCGACTGGCTCCTCTGGACGAGGCCGGAGCTCGCAGGCCGCATCGCGTACGACGCGCGCTTCGAGCTGCTCTCGAGCAGAGAGCTGGAGCAGCTCTACCGGCTGCAGAACCGCCTGACGCCGGGTTGGATGGCCCCTGTTGCGGGTCACCGCCTCGTCGTGCTGCCACGAGTGCAGGGAGCTGCGACGGCGCGGGCGCTACTCGCCCGCGCCGGCACCCGCGAGATCTACCGCGACGGTTCGGTCGTCATTCTGCTGCGCTCTCGCTAGCTCGCGGCCGCGACGCGCTCGATGGTCTTCGACGCGAGCTTGTCGAGCGCCTGCACCGCCAACTCGAGGTGTTCCTCCTTCGTGTCCTCGAGCCTCGTGTGTGACAGCCCGCGGAGCGACTGCACGAAGAGCATCACCGTTGGCACGCCTGCTCGTGCCACCTCTGCCGCGTCGTGCAGCGGGCCGCTGGGAAGACGATGCGACACGCTCGTCACCTCCCTGATCGCCTCGTCGGCGAGCTCGATCAGGGCGTCGTCGAAGAGGATCGGCTCGATGTTCCAGATCCGCTGCCACTCCACTTCGAGACCCTCGTCACGCGCGTACTCCTCCGACGCACGTTTCGCGTCGTCGAGCATGCCTGCGAGCTTCGACGCGTCGAGATGCCGTTGGTCGAGGAGACATTCAGCGGTTTCGACGACCGAGGTGACGATGCCGGGTTTCGTGACGACACCGCCCATCGTGCAGACAGCGCCCTCCCCGGTCTTCTTCGCGATCTGACGGATCTCGAGCTCCAGCCGGGCGGCACCGGCGAGTGCGTCGCGGCGCTTGTCCATCGGTGTCGAGCCGGCGTGCGCGGCCTGGCCGCGGAACGTGACCTGGTGGCGCTCGACGCCGAACGTCCCCAGGACGACGCCGAGGGGTAGATCCATCGACTCGAGCACCGGCCCTTGCTCGATGTGGAGCTCGAGGTACGCGGCTGCGCCGGTCAGCTCGCTGCGGGCGTCCGGTGCGGCGTCGAGGTCGACACCGTGCTCGCGCAGCGCGTCCGGCAGCGCGATGCCTTCGGAGTCCTTGCGCACGCGAAGTTCCTCCTGGTCCGCCATCGAGCCGGCGGCGGCGGACGAGCCGAAGAGCGAGCGGCCGAAGCGGGCGCCTTCCTCGTCAGCCCAGTTGACGAGGCGCACGGTGACAGGCGGCGTTCCCTCCTCGGCGATGCGGCGCAGCACTTCGACCCCGGCCACGACGTTGAGGGCGCCATCGAGCCAGCCGCCGTTCGGCACCGAGTCGATGTGGCCGCCGATGAGGACGGCTCGGTCAGAGGTGCCGCTCAGCGTGAACCACTGGTTGCCCGCGGCGTCGACAACCTCCTCCGCCCCGGTTCCGGCCACTTTCCCGCGCAGCCATTCGCGCGCTTGCTCCCACGTCGGCGTCCAGGCGACGCGCTGCGCCCCGTACTGGTCTGCTGTCAGCTCCTGGAGCTCACGAAGCTCCTCGACTGTCCGGCGCGGCTGAAGCGGCACGCGGCGACTCTAACTTTCCAGGCTGGGAGTGTGGTAAGCATCGTTTGGAAAGCGAGGCCGAGAGAGGAGACCCGCATGTCCGTTCTGATCAAAGGCGGCCGCATCATCACCGCGGCGGACGACTACGTCGGCGACGTCTACGTCGAAGGCGAGCGGATCTCCCTGATCGGCGAATCGCTCGATCTCCAGGCCGAGCGAGTGATCGATGCAGCCGGGAAGTACGTGCTTCCCGGCTGCGTCGACCCCCATACGCACCTCGACATGCCGTTCGGAGGTACGACGACGATCGACGACGTCGAGTCGGGACAGACCGCCGCAGCGTTCGGCGGCACGACGTGCCACGTCGACTTCATCATCCAGCCGCACGGCTCGACGTTCGCCGACGCGATCGATGACTGGCGCAGCAAGGCGAACGGCAAGCAGGTGATCGACATGGGCTACCACATGGCGGTGACGGATCTGCATGAGGGCGGAACCCTGGAGGAGCTCGCCTCCCTGCCCGAGCAGGGAATCACGTCCTACAAGCTCTTCATGGCGTACAAGGGCGCGCTGATGGTCGACGACGAGACGCTCTTCAAGACGATGGAGGTCGCGGCGGAGACGGGCGCGCTCGTGATGGTGCACGCCGAGAACGGAGACGCGATCGACGTGCTCGTGAAGAAGGCGCTCGCAGCAGGACACACGGAGCCGCATTGGCACGCGCTGACGCGCCCGCCCGAGACGGAGGGCGAAGCGACGAACAGGGCGATTCAGCTTGCCCGCGTCGCAGGCGCTCCGCTGTACGTCGTGCACGTTTCGTGCCAGGAGTCCGTGGAGCCGATCCAGCTCGCGCGCGAGAAGGGCTGGGACGTCTGGGGCGAGACGTGCACGCAGTACTTCTTCGTCGACTACACGTTTCTCGAGCGCCCCAACTTCGAAGGCGCGAAGTACGTCTACACGCCGCCGCCGCGGGCGAAAGAGAATCAGGACGTCCTCTGGAACGCCGTGCGAAGCGACACGTTGTCGGCGATCTCCACCGACCACTGCGCCTTCCTCTGGGACGGGCAGAAGACCATAGGTAGGGACGACTTCTCGAAGATCCCGAACGGCGGGCCGGGCCTGGAGAACCGTCTGCAGATGATCCACGAGTTCGGCGCGCGCGCGGGACGGATCTCGCTCAACCGGATGGTCGAGCTGCTCTCGACGAATCCCGCCAAGCTCTTCGGGCTCTATCCGCGCAAGGGAACAATCGCCGTCGGCTCCGACGCCGACATCGTCGTCTTCGACCCCGACAAGAAGGTCACGATCTCGGCGAAGACGCAGCGCTCGAAGACGGACTACAACCTCTACGAGGGCACCGAGGTCACCGGAACTCCCGAGGTCGTGTTGCTCCGCGGCCAGGTGCTGGTCGAAGGAGACGAGCTCGTGGTCGAGCCCGGGATCGGACAGTTCGTGCGGCGGGCCAAGTTCGGCGAAAAGCTGAAGCCTGCAGCTATCGCGGCGGCCTGAGCGCGCGCAGAGCGAGCAGCTCGAAAACGACGTTCGCAGCCGCGAGAGCAGTCGGCTGCCCCGCTCCGTCGTACGCAGGCGCGACTTCGACGACGTCGCAGCCCGCGAGGTCGATGCCGCGCAACGCCCGCAAGAAAGCGAGCGCTTCGGCGGTCGAGAACCCGGCGACCTCCGGCGTCCCGGTCCCCGGCGCGAACGCCGGGTCGAGGAAGTCGATATCGAAGGACAGGAAGACCGGACGCTTCCCCACCTTCTCCCGCACCAGTTTTCCGTAGCTCTCAGGCCCGAGTGCTCGCAGCTCCTCGCTCTCGATCACGGTGAAGCCGAGCTCGCGCGCTCCCCCTAGATCGGATGCCGCGTAGACGGAACCGCGCATCCCGGCCTGGACCGACGCCACCGCATCGAGAAGGCCCTCCTCCACAGCTCGCTTGAACGTCGTCCCGTGGAAGTACTTCTGGCCGAAGTACGCCTCCCACGTGTCGGCGTGCGCGTCGAGTTGGACGAGCGCGAGCGGCCCGTGGCGCTTCGCGAGCACGCGCAACTCCGCCAGCGTGACCGAATGGTCGCCGCCGAAGGCGACGGGAAAGACGCCTGCGGCGACGATCGGTTCCAGCGCCTCCTCCACCTGCGCGTATGTGCGCTCGGTGTCGCCGGGTGACACGGGAAGGTCGCCGTAGTCGACGATCGAAAGCGCGTCCACCACGTTCACGTCGTGCACCGGATGGTAAGGACGGATGAGCGCCGAGGCAGAGCGGATTGCTTCGGGCCCGAAGCGCGCGCCCGTGCGATAGCTCGTCGCGGTGTCGAACGGAATCCCGTAGACGGCCGCGTCGACTCCGGCGAGATCGGTGACATGCGGCGCGCGCATGTACGTCCGGATCCCTGCGAAGCGAGGAACGACCTGCGCGTCGAGCGGCTTGTAGGGCGGGCCGGTCACCGCGGCCTACGCTAACGCGCACGCCTGGCAGTTGCCGTCTGGTCTTGCCTCGACACGTCTGGGGACTGTCCCTCGACATGTCCCGAGAGAGCGTCAGCCAGACATGAATGTTTCAGACGGGACGGGTGTGCCGAAGCTGTGACTTTTCGTCCACAGCGGGCGTGACCAGGCATGACACTTCGCCGTCGACGGCATAGGTTCGAGGGCGGCACGCCGCGGTCCAGAACCTGGAAAGGACAGGTCGTGCTGCTAGCGGGTTTGCGGGAAGCCGAGGTCGACCTTCGACGTCGCCGGATCGGGCCAGCGCGACGTCACGACCTTGCCTCGCGTGTAGAAGTTGATCCCCTCCGGGCCGTAGATGTGCGTGTCGCCGAAGAGGGAGTTCTTCCACCCGCCGAACGAGTAGTACGCGACCGGGACCGGGATCGGAACGTTGATGCCGACCATCCCTGCCTGCACGTCGAACTGGAACTGGCGCGCAACGCCGCCGTCGCGCGTGAAGATCGCCGTCCCGTTTCCGTACGGATTTTCGTTCACGAGCCGAACGGCTTCGTTGTAGGTGCCCACCCGGGTCACCCCGAGCACGGGCCCGAAGATCTCGTCTTTGTAGGCGTCCATCTCGGGCGTCACGTTGTCGAGCAGTGACACGCCGAGGAAGAAGCCGTCGCCCTCCGGGGTGCTCTCGCGACCGTCCGCAACCACATCCGCGCCCTGATCGCGCGCGCCGTCGATGTAGGACGCCACCTTGTCGCGATGCTCGCGCGTCACGAGCGGCCCCATCTCGACGTCCGGCTCGAGGCCGTTGCCGACCTTGATCTTGGGGAGACGATCCTGGATCGCCTTGACGAGCCGGTCGGCCGCATCGCCGACCGCGACGACCTGCGAGATCGCCATGCAGCGCTCGCCCGCCGAGCCGTAGGCCGCGCTCACAGCAGCATCGGCCGCCATGTCGATGTCGGCGTCCGGGAGGACGATCATGTGGTTCTTCGCGCCGCCGAGCGCCTGGACCCGCTTGCCGTGCTTCGTGCCGGTTTCGTAGACGTAGCGCGCGATTGGCGTCGAGCCGACGAACGACACCGCCTGGATGTCGGGATGCTCGAGCACCGCGTCCACCGCAACCTTGTCTCCGTGCACGACGTTGAAGACGCCGTCCGGAACGCCGGCCTCCTTCAGCAGCTCCGCAACGAAAAGCGAGGCGGAAGGATCCTTCTCCGACGGTTTGAGCACAAACGTATTGCCGCACGCAAGTGCGGGCGCCCACATCCACATCGGAACCATCGCCGGGAAGTTGAAGGGCGTGATGCCGGCGACCACGCCGAGCGGCTGGCGAATCGAGTAGACGTCGATGCCGGATGACGCCTGCTCCGAGAATTCCCCTTTGAGCAGCTCCGGGATGCCGCAGCAGTACTCGATCACCTCGAGCCCGCGCGCAACCTCCCCCAGCGCGTCCGAAAGCACCTTGCCGTGCTCCGCAGTCAGGATCCGCGCAATCTCCTCCTGCCGTTCGTGGACGAGCTCGCGGATCTGGAAGAAGATCGCCGTCCGCTTCGAAAGCGACATGGCCCGCCAGGGCTCGAAGGCCTTCTTTGCAGCCTGGACCGCGCTGTCGACGTCGTCCGGTGTTGCGAAGTCGACCGCACCCGTCTGCTTGCCCAGAGCGGGGTTGTAGACCGGGCCGCTGCGCCCCGAGCTGCCTTCGACCAGGCGGCCGCCGATCCAGTGCCTGATTCGCTTGACGTCCTGTTCTCGCTCGACGGGTGGTGTCGCTAGCTCGGTCATCTCGGCCCTCCTCGCGTGACCCACTCAGCGTACCGCGGATAGGGTGCGGCGGAAATGAAGGCCTGGTGCGCATGTGTGCTCGCGCTGATTCTCGCGGGCTGCGGTGGAGGCGGGAAGAAAGCGGCTCCGCCTGCCGGGCCTGCACCGACCCCGACGAAAGGCGCGGTTCCATGGCGCCCGCCGCTCGACCCGATGAAGCTGACGCGCAAAGCCGGGCTCACTCCGGAGACGCACGAGTTCGTCTTCCTGCACGTCCATTCGCATCTCGACGTGTTCGTGAACGGCAAACCGGTCAGGGTTCCGTCCGGGATCGGGATCGCGATCCACGACCCTGCCGTGAACCACGCCAAACTGACGGACGGCACGATGGCGTACGGCGGCATCAGCCCTCCCTGCGCGCAGCCTTGCATCTCTCCGCTCCACACGCACTACGACGACGGCATCCTGCACACCGAGGCGAAACAGAATCAGTTCAACAATCTCGGGGAGTTCTTCACGGAGTGGAACGTGCGACTCGACGACAAGTGTGTCGGCGGCTACTGCAAGCCGGCCGCGCCGATCTCGATCTACGTCGACGGCAGTCCCTACACCGGCGATCCTCGTCAGATCCAGCTCGAGGACCTGAAGGAGATTGCCATCGTGATCGGCACGGCGCCCGCCCAGATCCCGACGACTTTTCCGCGGTAAGCTCAGGTCGTGGCGATCCTCGAGACGAACACCGACCTCGGTCGACAGGTCGTAGCCGACGCCAAGGAGTACGTCCTCCATTCCTGGTCCGTGCAGGACGCCGTCGACCCGATTCCCGTCGCGGGCGGCGAGGGCCGCTACTTCTGGGACTACGACGGAAAACGGTACCTCGACTTTGCGTCGCAACTCGTGAACGTCTCGATCGGCCACCAGCATCCGAAGATCGTCGCGGCGATCAAGGAGCAAGCGGAGAAGCTCTGCACGATCGGCCCGCCGATGGCGACCGAGGCCCGCTCGACGCTCGCGCGGTTGCTCGCCGAGGTCACGCCGGGCGACCTCCAGATGTCCTTCTTCACGAACGGCGGCGCAGAAGCGAACGAGAACGCGGTCAAGCTCGCGCGCTGGTACACGGGGCGCCACAAGATCATCGCGCGCTATCGCTCGTATCACGGCGCAACTGCCGGCGCGATCACGCTGACCGGCGATCCGCGGCGCTGGCCGGCCGAACCGGGGATCCCGGGCGTCGTGCGCATGCTCGACCCGTACACGTATCGCTGCCCCGCCGGACATCCCGACCCGTGTCCGGTGTGCACCGGCGCGCCGCACCTCGAGGAGATCCTCCAGTACGAGGGCGCGCACACGGTTGCCGCCGTCATCCTCGAGACCGTGGTCGGGACGAACGGGATCATCGTGCCGCCCGACGGCTACTTGCAGGCGATCCGCGAGGTCTGCGACCGGCACGGCATCCTGTTGATCGCCGACGAGGTGATGGCGGGGTTCGGCCGCACCGGCAAGTGGTTCGGCGTCGACAACTGGAACGTCGTGCCGGACATCCTCACCTTGGCAAAGGGGATCAACTCCGGCTACGTCCCACTCGGCGCGATGATCGTCCGCAAGCCGATTGCCGACTGGGCCCGCGACAAGTACTTTGCCGGGGGCCTTACGTACTCGGGCCATCCGCTGGCCTGCGCGTCGGCCATCGCCTCGATCGAGGCTTTCAAGGAAGAGAGGATCGTCGAGAACTCAGCCGAGATGGGCGGCGTCTTCGCCGAGCGGCTGCGCGAACTGCAGCGGAAGCACCCTTCGATCGGAGACGTCCGCGGGCTCGGCTGCTTCTGGGGGCTCGAGCTCGTCAAGAATCGCGAGACGCGCGAACCGCTGGTGCCGTTCAACGCCACGGGCGATGCTTTCGCACCGGTCGCGCGCGTCGCCAAAGCGGCGCTCGAGCGTGGCCTCTACCTGATGACCCACTGGAACGTGATCATCGTCGCCCCACCGCTCACGATCACGCGCGACGAGATCGACGAAGGCATTGGCGTGCTCGACGAAGCACTTTCGATCGCGGACGAGTACGCAGCCTGACGGCTAGCGACGTCGACCTCATCGTGCTCGCCTACGTCGCCGGACAGGGTGTCCCACTCGAGGACGACGAACGGAACGCCGCGCTTCGACGCGCGCTGTTCGTCTTCGCCGCCGGTGGACCTCTCAACAGAGACCCGGCGCTCGAGGATCCGGCCGTTGTCGAACTGGCCGGTGACCTCGACTCGGCGGAACGCCGAGCCGCGCTGGCCGCTGCGATCGAGCGCCTCGATGCGGATCCCGACGCGCTCGAACGCCTGCGCGATCCCGAAACCGCCTGGCGGGCCTACGCCTGTGCTCTACTCGCCGCCGCGCTGGGTGAAGACGAAGACGAAGCTTGACTGGATCCGAATACAGGCCTTCAATACGCCCATGGCGGAAGAAAAGCGTTCCGGAGACGACCGGCGATCAGGCGCCGACCGTCGGTCCGGGCAAGATCGGCGCGAGCGTGACGCCGATCCGCCGCCGGACGGCGACCGACGACAGGCCGACAGCCGCCGGTCTGATCAGGAGCGGCGTTCCGGCAAGGATCGACGTAGCGGAAACTAACGCCAGCCGGCGAGCGCGGTCGCGACTTCGTCCATCGAGTTGCACACCCTCCCCGCCGCCTCGACACAGCCGAGGACGAACAGATTCAGACCGTGGCCTTCGTGCCGAAGCGTGCCACGAAGATCCGTGAGCAAGCCGACGATGCCCTTCTTCGTCGAGTCGGACTGCATGAGCGCGTAGAAGATCCCGATCTCGCAAGCGGTGCCGTCGTCGACCATCGGTCCGTCGAGGACGGCAACCACGGCGTCCGCATCCGCCAGGCCTTTCCAGTCCTTGGCGAAGATGGTCGCTGCCGCCGTATTGCCCGTGGCCAGCACATTCTCGTGCGGGACGAACACCTCGATGCCATCGGCGCGCAGCCGCCCCGCGCACTCGTCGATGAAGGACCGCTCGTACGGGGTGAAGAGCGGTCCAGCAAGGTAGACCCGCACCGGGCAACCCTAACTTGAACACGAAGGCGGCGGCCCGAAGGCCGCCGCCCCAGCTCTGCTCAGTTTCTCCTAGAGCCCGCGCCCGACGAAGCCCAGCAGGGCGAGAACGAGCACGACGATCAGGATGATCCAGAGAATGCTCACGTTTCCTCCTCGTTAGCTGCACTCATTCAACGACGAGGGGGCGAGCTCGGTTACGTAACGCCTGCTACGAGATCGAAGCAGCGATTCTTACTGCTCTCGCAAGCGAACGTCATGCTCCATTTGATCCCGCTCGCGGGTGTTCGCATCTCTTTCGCGCTCGTCGGCGTGAGTGTCGCGCTCCGCCGCCGTCGTCTCGCGACTAGTGACCCGTTTGTCGCGCTCGTCCAACCGAGCCTCGCGCTCATCGAGCTCGCGATAGCGATCGTTCACCGCCGCCTGACTGAACAACGCACGCTCGTTCTCACCCCGTGCCTCGGTCGTCATCATCCGAGCGACCTCGAACATCATCGAGATCACCTCTTGGTTGGTCCCTGAGTGGGGGTTGTCCAACTCAGCCTCGACACTCAGCTCTGCGCGATTCGTCCACAGCGTCTCGACGTGAATCGCGATGGAGGCCTTCATGGTGTCCTCCTCCCCCTGCGGCCGACGCGCCATCGCGGTCTCGCCGCCCACATCTCGTTGCGAAAATGATAACTCGCCGAAACGCGAATGTCCTGTGGAAAACGCGCGGGCACGGACCGACTCGACCTTAAATGTCGGCATCGACGGAATTGATGTCAGCCGACGCCGGACGCAAGCGCGCGGCATAGCGGTTATGACGCAGGCGATATCGACATGCGAGAGAACACGTATTGGTTATCTTCGACCCTGTCCGGCACGGTCTTCCGCGGCCGAGGGGAGCTAAAGGCGCTGGTTAAGCCGGCGCCTTTCTTTTCCCCCGGCGAAAGAAAGAGTGTGCGGCGTCAAGGGGTCGATGACGCCGCACATCCGACAAACGTCGGCCGTCAAGGCCAAGGGAGAACTCCCATTCGGTCCCCTGACAGGGGAGCCAGACGGGAGAACTCCGACCAATGAAAGCCGCATCTCGATCTCTAGCACCCTTGCACCCGTCCCTGTCGTTGATCTTTCTCAACGCTACGTACACTCGACGGGATGCCCGCAGAGAAGCGACCCGACATCCGCCCACAGCTCCGCGAGTACCTCGCGTGGTACGAGGAGGTGTTCGCTCGGGTCGAATCTGGGGCCGTCGTCGCGCCAGGAGAACAAGAGCGTCTCACCGGAGAGGCGTCAGCCGTGGCTCACCTTCTCGATCTCCTTGACTCCAGCGCGGACGAGCCCGCCAGCTAGAACGCGTGCGTGTCGCGCATTGTCGAGCGGGAGGAATAGGTCCGGTCCGGCCCGGCACGCTGCTCAGGTTCTGAGTAAAGAAACCCGCCGTTTCCAGCGGGCTTCCAATGAGCGGATGATCTGACGAGGCGCGCGATTGGTTAGACGTCTCGGGCTGGGTTCATCGCAGCCACGAATGCGCGTGACGCTGTCTGCCAACGCGCCAACCCGGCTTCATTATGCCCCTTGTGTCCGGGCTTGACGGCCCACGCGAAAAAAGAGAACCCCGCCAACGCGGGGTTCTCGTCGAGTTGGATCGCGAAGGACTGTCTGAGTCTACGGGCTAGTCGTGTCCTGGTTCTTGAGCAGCTTCGCGCCGCCGGCGACGCACTGGCTAAACGGCGTTCCCTTCTGGCCGGCGACGTGCTTCTTGCTCATCGACGCGCAGGCGGTCCTGGGCGAGGTGGTCGAACCGCTCGCGAGTTTGGCCATCGCCGTCACGCACTGGCTGAAGGGGGTGCCTTTTTGGCCCGCGACATGTTTCTTGCTTTGGGTCTGGCAGTAGCGTCCGTAGGCCTTCGCCTTCGCCGGCAGGCTCGCGCCCGGCCCCGGCTGTCCCGTGTCGCCTGGCTGATTCGTCGCCGCGGTCTGGGTGCCCTGGTTGTCGGGAGCGCCTGGATTGCTCGGCGACCCTGAAGCGAGGGCGACGGCGGGCGAAACGACAAGCGCCAGGCCACTCACGAGGAGGGCGGCTTTCGTTCCGAGATTCATCTCCCGTCCTTTCATTCGGCCCGTCCGGCGGCGGGAGGGCGCTTTTCTACTAACGAATAGATGCACAATCGAATTAAGAACTTGCGCTGAGCTTTTCTCAAGTTCTGACCCACAAAAAGTGTGGATGCCGCATCTAGTTGTCATCGGCCGGCCACGGCTCGACCTTGACACGGATCGCACGTTCCGGGGGACCGCCAATGCCCCCTTGTGTCGTTCTTGCTAGGCCGAAAGCCCACCGGAGAAGCCCAGTGGGTAGGTTCGCCATCGTGGGTCACAAGCCATGGCTGACCCTCGCTCTCCGTTTTCGGGAGTGACAGGGGAAGACAAGTTTGGGGGAGGCTGCCCGGCGCGCGTGACGAACTACACGCATGCCCAGGGGCACCTCGGTCACCCACACCCCTCCCCGGGGTGCGACCGAGTCGCGGCGTGAACCGCAGACGCCTCGCCCCTGGGCGCCTCCTCCACATCGCAAGACTTGAGCTCGAGCCGCGTCTTGTTCGTTGGACCCCCGGGCCCGTTCACGCATTAGGGCTGGCGGGCCTTGGGGAGAGGCTGGCCCGGGATCCAAGTCACCCACTGTTCGGCCGCCGACCACGCCGCAACGTCGTCGGCGGCGCACGAACTGTGGGTTAGACGGCGTGGAAAATCCCTAGCCATTCGGTTAGATCGGTGCTGAAGAAATGCCGCCGGCGTTGAGAAAGATCAGCGGCAGGCGCGAACGCAAGGGTGCAAGATCGAGGTACGGCTTTCATGGCCGGAGTTCTCCGGTCTGGCTCCCCCCGTCAGGGGCGCCGAATCGGAGCTCTCCGGCCTGACAGCCGAAGTAGGTTGGGTGCGCGGCGTCACCAAACCCCTTGGCGTCACGTACCCCGACTTTCACTTTTCCGGCTCGAATCGAAACCGATCGTTTTCTTGGCGGCGAGTGGGGAAGGGTCAAGCCGGCCCCGGTCAAATGCTTCCTTGCATTGCGTATTTCGCAAGAAGACGATGGTGCTGCAGGCGATCACGAGCCTGGCCAGCGAGCACAGGAGGCACTCATGGGCGATGACAAAACGGGGACGGACGGTGACGACGCGGGAGCAGAAGCGCGACATTTCCCCCCCAACTGGTCGGACGCGGAGTTTCCGGCACACCTCAAGACGACGGTCGACGACGCTTGGAAAAATAGGCCGCCCCCCAGCAGTAGCGGCACATACGACGTGATCATCCAAGTTGAAGGGACCAATCCGATCAGCGGCTATGGCGTGATCATCCGTCCGTCCGGGTGATTCGCCCCAGAGGCGAGCGTTCGTTTCCCGGCGATTACCGGGCCGGTTGGTCCGGGGATGCATAGTGGGAATCTGGGGACGCAGTCGAATGCTGGAAGGTGACGGACTCCCCGGAAACGGCAGACGACCCCTCTCGGGGACGCCTGGCCGGACATGTTTCACGACGAGCCGGGACGCGACTCGACACCGAGAATAGTCGAGCGTTCGGCTATCGGTCATCCTTGCCATTTCCTTGCGATCGCCGTCTCGCGAGCAAAGGCGTGCGCACGACTTTGAAAGAGAAAACCCGCCGTTTCCAGCGGGCTTCCGAGGAGCGGATGATGGGACTCGAACCCACGACCTTCTGCATGGCAAGCAGACGCTCTAGCCAACTGAGCTACATCCGCGGAACGGTGAAGTATAGCCTCAGGCCTCGGCGTCTAACGCCTCGTTCACGAGGCGGTCGGCCAGTTCGTTGTGGTCACGGCGGACGGCCGTGTAGCGCACTCGGCCAAAGCGGCGCTCGAGGTCGTTTGCGTCTTCCCACAACTCCTTGAGCGCTTCGTTCTTCACTCGGTATTCGCCTTGCATCTGCTTGACGAGCAACTCGGAGTCGGACACGACCTCCAGCTCCTGCACGCCTAACTCGGCCGCCTTTTCCAGCCCGGCGACCAGGCCGCTGTACTCCGCGACGTTGTTCGTTGCACGACCGATCGCCTCGCCGTGCGCCGCGAGCACGTGTCCGTCCTCCGTTTCGATGACATAGCCGTACGCAGCCGGGCCGGGATTGCCGCGGCTGCCGCCGTCGGTGAACAGCTTCGCCTTCACAGCAGCGCGTAGACGTCGAACGCAGGCTCCTCGTACGGATGCGCCCGACGCAACGCCGCGATCACTTCTGCTTGCTTCTCCTCCGGAAAGACCGTCTCGAGTCGCAGCTCGGAGACGCGTTGCTCGCGCCCCGCCTCCCCGTGCGTCGGCGCGGTTCCCTCACCGCCGCGGAACGTCCCTGTTCCCTGCGTGTACCAGGAGCAGTGCTCGTACTTGCCGATACGTCCGGCGCCCGCCTCGAAGAGGGCAGTGCGCACCGCGTCGAGAGCTTCGCGCGGCACGAAGACGACGAGCTTGCGGTTCAGGTTTCCGTGTCGATCTGCGCCTTCTGCAGCTTGCCGCTGTAGTCGACGTAGATCGACTTCCATTCCGTGAAGACGTCGAGGGCGGCCTGGCCGGCTTCGCGGTGGCCGTTGCCCGTGTCCTTCGTGCCGCCGAACGGGAGATGCACCTCGGCCCCGATCGTCCCCGCATTGATGTACGTGATTCCGGCCTGCAGGTCGCGCATCGCGCGGAACGCCTTGTTGACGTCGCGCGTGAAGATGGACGAGGAGAGACCGAACTTGATCCCGTTCGACACGCGAATCGCCTCGTCGAAGTCCTTCACGCGGATCAGTGCCGTCGTGGGCCCAAAGATCTCCTCCTGCGCGATCCGCATCTGCGGATCGACGTCGCCGAAGATCGTCGGGCGGTAGAAGTTCCCCTTTTCGAAGCCGTTGCCGGTGGCCACCTCACCGCCAGTGAGCAGCTTCGCGCCCTCGTCCTTGCCGATCTCGGTGTACGAGTGGATCTTCTCGAGCGACTTCTTGTTGATCACGGGCCCCACATCGGTTTCGCCCTCCCAGCCGGCGCCGAGTCGGAGCTTTTCCGCTGCAGCGACCAGCCGCGACTGCAGCTGCTCGTACACGCCCTCCTGGACGATCACGCGAGAGGCGGCCGTGCAGCGCTGACCCGACGTTCCGAACGCCGACCAGATGATCCCGTCTGCTGCGAGCTCCAGGTCGGCGTCGTCGAGGACGATGATGGCGTTCTTGCCGCCGAGCTCGAGGTGGACGTGCTTCAGGTTCTCCGCGGCATTCCGCATCACCTCGACGCCGGTCTCGCGAGAGCCCGTCAGCGTGATCACCGGCACGTCCGGGTGGCGCACGAGGCGATCGCCCACCGCGCCGCCGCCGCCGTGCACGATGTTGATCACGCCGTCGGGCAAGCCGGCTTCGATCAGCAACTCGACGAAGCGCTGGCCGAGTAGCGGGGTGTCGGTGGCCGGCTTGAAGACGACCGTATTGCCGGAGATGAGCGCCGGCGCGATCTTCCAGGAGGGGATGGCGATCGGGAAGTTCCACGGCGTGATCACGCCGACGACGCCGATCGGCATCCGAACGCTCATGTTGAACTTGTCGCGCAGCTCGGACGGAGTGGTCTGGCCGAACAGCCGACGGCCTTCACCTGCCATGTAGAGGCTCATGTCGATCGCCTCCTGGACGTCTCCCCCGGCCTCCGCCTTCACCTTGCCCATCTCATGGGCCATCAAATCCGTGAGGTCTTCCTTCTCCTCCATCATGAGATTCGCGAAGCGGTAGAGGATCTCGCCGCGCTTCGGAGCCGGCACGAGCCGCCAGTCCTCGAACGCCGCCTTGGCCGCCGCTACCGCCCGGTCGACGTCCTCGGCGCTGGACCGAGGGAAGGTGCCGATCGCGTCGCCGTTCGCCGGGTTGAAGCTCTCGAACGTCTCGCCGGAGGCCGAATCGCACCACTCGCCGGCGATGTAGTTCTGGAAGGTCTTCGTCCCCGTCAGCGCCACGGGGCGAGTCTACTCAGACGGAGCGTCCGTCTCGGGGAACGTGCCTGGGATCCGAGCCCGGCGCCGGTCACGGATCTGCCGCTGCTCTTTCGCGGCGTCCGTCGGCTTCTTGCCGGCCCGGCGATCGGGGCCCGTGCGCCTGTCGATGATCACGGTGACGTTCGGGTTGTCCTTGTAGTACTCCACCATCTTGTCGAAGAGCTCGCCCTCGAGCTCCGGCGGGATCACGCAATAGATCACGCTCTGATTGTAGGAGCGATGCGGGTCGGCGCCAGCGGGTGCGTCAAAGAGGCGAGATCTCAGGAACGAGCCGGCCGTCTTGCTCGATGCGTGCGTTCCAGCGCTGGTAGCCGCTGTCGAGCTCCCCCAGCTCGTGTCCGCGCTCGGCCAGCCGCACCGGCTGCGCCGACTCCGGGCTGACTCGGTACTGGTACCACGAGATGTCCCACGCGACCGTCACGATCAGCTCGCCGCTGACTCCGGAAAGGGGGACGATGCTGGCGCGAGGCTCGCCGAGGCTCTTGGCAATGCCTCCGACGGTCCGGCGGTAATCGCTCGAGTTGAAGATGTCCGCCGCCTCGACCATCTGCTGCTCTGGGACCGACAACCGGCGCAGAATCGGTTCAGCGACGACCGGATCGTCGGGCGGTTGACGTCTGGGATCGAACAGCGAGGCGATCCCGCGACGCTTTCGCCGCCGCTGATTCGGAACGGTGGGAGAGGTCGGACTGCCTTCCTTGACCCAGCCGTAGTCGACCGCCAGCTCCTGGCACAGGGGGCAGACATCGACGAAGTCCTCGCCGTCGGGAGAGAAGCGAATCGCCCGCTCGCCCGTCAGGAGCGACCGCTCGCAAACGGCACAGATCCGCTTCACCGAGTTACGGGCCAATGGAGGCACGACGTGGACCCTAGCCCAGCTCTGCCAGGCTGCAACTGCTACCGTCGGGCGATACATGTGTCTTTTACATGTAGGTAGAGCTTGAGGGCCCGCGGGGGACGAGGAGCCCGCTGCCGGCGCATGGTCCGTCCCGGACACTGGGGGGTCCGCGCCCGCGTGGAGCGTTTCAGCGAGCCCGCTCTGCTCCTGTTGCTGCGCGAGCGGCCGACGCACGGTTACGAGCTGCTCGAGGCGCTCCCCGACCTGACCGGCGAGGCGCGCGTCGACATGGGCAACCTCTACCGCGTCCTGCGGGCGCTCGAAGAGGACAGCCTCGTCACGTCGCGCTGGGAGTCCGGCGAGCCGGGCCCGGCCAAGCGCACCTACGACCTGACAGATGAAGGGAGGCGCCTGCTCGACGAGTGGGCTGCCGCTCTTCGAGGCTCACGCGAACGAATCGACACTTTCATCGATCGCTACGAAGGGAGGTGAACCATGCACCACGGACACAGACGACATCACCGCGGCCTCGGCCGCCGGTGGTATGACCGGGAGAACGTCCTCGAGCGGCTCGAGAACTATCAGCGCGACCTCGAGCAGGAGCTTGCCGACGTCTCCGACCTGATCACGCGACTCCACGCCGGCGAACAGCCGGGACAGCCACAGCCGCAGAGCGTCTAACGCGAAGACGCGGGTCTACGCCGCCGCCGAAAGTGCAGCGCACTTTCGGCGGACTAGACCTTGGCCTCTTCCTTCTCCTTCTTGGTCTCGTCGATGATCTTCTGCGCGATGTGCGCCGGGACTTCCTCGTAACGGAGGAAGTGCATGTGGTAATCGCCGCGCCCCCCTGTCATCGACGTCAGCGCCTGCGCATACGTGAGGATCTCCGCCATCGGAACCTCCGCCTTGATGTTCGTCATGCCACCCTGCGGTTCCATTCCCTGCAAGCGGCCCCGCCGCGAGTTGAGATCGCCGTTGACCGCGCCGACCGCCTCGTCGGGCGTCGTCACCTCCAGCTCCATGATCGGCTCGAGCAGCACAGGGTCGGCTTTCTCGTAGGCGGACTTGAACGCCATCGAGCCGGCGATCTTGAACGCCATCTCCGACGAGTCGACGCTGTGGTACG
>DAITAW010000162.1:0-4372 GCA_036824055.1 Gaiellaceae bacterium
GGCGGGGTCGGGTGCGTGAAGAGGAGCAGGTAGAGCAGGCGCGGCGGATCGAGGTCGGTGAGGTTCGTCTTGGCGAGTCGGCGGAAGACGTTTGCGTAGGCGGCGCCGTCGCCGGTCAGCTCGAGCGAGTACCGGTCGGCGGTGCGCTCCCAGCGACGGGAGAGGGCCGTTAGCGCGGGCAGCGAGGTCAGAGCGAGGCCGAGCCCGATGAGAAGCTCGAGCGGAACCTGGTGCGGGTCGCCGACGCGTGTGCCGAGCAGTGCCCAGACAACGACTGTTGCAATGATCGCGCCTGCCATCGCGAGTAGCGTTCCAAGCAGCACATGCCGCTCGCGCCGGTGAGCGAGCTCGTGGGCGACGACGAGCCGCACTTCCGCGGGCGTAGCTTGTTCGAGCAGAGTGTCGGACACCACGACACGCCGCGTTCGCCCGAGCCCGGATACGTAGGCGTTTGCCTTCCGGGTGCGACGGCTCGTGTCTTGGACGAGCACGTCGCGGATCGGGACGCCAGCCTGCTCTGCGAGCCGGCGCAGCTCCGCCGCCAGCGTTGCGTCCTGCAGCGGCGAGTAGCGGTTGAACAGAGGTTCGAGCACGACCGGGGCCACGAACGAAAGCAGGAGTGTTGCGAACGCGAACGCGAATGCGGCTGCGGCGGGCGCTACCCACCAGCCCGGCAGCGCACGGGCGAGCCCGACCAGCCCGAGCAGGGCCACGGCCGTGAGGACGATGTTGACGCCGATACCCTTTGCCCGGTCAGCGGCCCACGACGGCAGCCGCTGCGTCGACAACCCCCAGCGCCGCTCGCGGATGAGGCCGCTCCAGAGCGCAAGCGGCGTCCGCACGGCCGCCACCGCGACGACGACGATCGCCGCGTACGCAGACGTCCGACCCCACCACGGCAGCGATCCGGGATCGAGCGCAGCGCCCGCGCCACTCCACACCAGCGTGGCCAGCGCGCCCGCCTCGATCGCAACGTCCGCAATCCCTGCCCAGTACAGAGGACGGTGGTAGCTACGCGCCCGCGCCACCTCCTCCGCCGTGAAGAAGGTCAGCGGGTCTGTCCGCCTCAGTTTCGGTGTCGGGGAACCCTTATCCATGCGTCGACGCTAGCGCTCGAACATCCATCGCGGGGTAGTAGTCGGGGACGGTTCTTAGCCGCCCCCGACCGGATCCCGGCTTAGCCGGTGAAGGAGTGGAACTCGCCGAGCGGCGAGGGCAGCGTCGGCGTGAACGGGTTGAACTGGTAGGGCTTCGAGGTGTCGAAGCCTGCTTGCCCTGCGGCGTCCTTGCTCGCGAACGGGAGCAGAGCCGTGACGGCCTGGCTGATCTTCGTCCAGCCGAGCGTACGCTCGTAGCCGTTGTTGTTGGGTGGGTCGACGCTCTCGGCGACGCCCTGAATGCCGGTGACGGTTTCGATCGGGCCGCCGTCTTGGGCGTCGACGCCGGGCGCGACCACCCGGGCGAGGGTGCGGTGGTCGCTCTCGATGCCCATGATCCGGGCGGCGGTCACGCGCAGGCTGTCGTGGCTGAACTGGCGCACGCCGACCAGGTAAGCGGCGATGAACGCGTCCTCGAGGCTGACGAGCACGTTCAGGGTCGTTTGCGCGTCGGCGAACATATTCGGCGGGTAGTAGAAGGTCGTGAACGGCGAGGGTTTGCCGCTGACGCTCTGCTCGAGCAGGTAGTGGGACATCTCCTCCTGTCGCGCGGCCTCGATGTAGCCCTGGTCGTCGCTTGCGAGGTGCTGGAAGAAGGGGGCTGTGTCGACGATGTTGGAGTAGGTTGTGACGGCGAGCGCCTCGGCGATCTCAGCCGCGATCAGGATCTCGGTGTCGCCCGGCGTGACGCCGACGCCTTCGTCGGCGCGGGCGATGCCCGGCAAGGCCGCCAGCCCGGTGAGGCCGGCTCCGGCGGCGGTCGCCCGGCGAAGAAAAGTCTTCCTGTCTGTGCCCGATTCGAGCCCGTCTCTGGATTGCATCGCTGCCTCCTTTCGGGCGGAGGGCCTCCCGGCCCCCGTCCGTTGACGCTGACCCCTCTCCCAATCTTCGTAGGCGCGTCGCGATCGGTTCAGCCTGTTGAACAAGGCTCAGGGATGTCGCGAGCAGCTGTTCAAGAGCGGCCGATGTCCGGTCGGCCCGTCTGCGGCGGCCGTTGTTGTGCGGCCGCCGCAAACATGTGTGGGTTATGGGAGCGTGACGTACTGGCCGAGGAACGCGCGAGCTGAGGGTGTGTCGAGCCGGTAGTCGACGTTAGTCGAGCGACAGGGGGTATCCCCGGTGATCGTCGTGGCCGCGATGATGTTCGTCTCGCTCGCGCCGGCACCGAGGAAGTTCGGACCGCCCGAGTCGCCGTAGCAGGTGCCGCCGTTTCCGGTCGATGGGTTCTGCGAGATCCGCAGCCAGGCCTGGTTGATCGAGTTCAGCGTCCCGGTGGCGACGTAGCGGATGTCTGCGTAGTGGAACGTCTGCCCGCCGGGGCCATTGGTTACCGATTGGGCGCCGTAGCCGACCGAGGTGAACTGCTGGTCCCCAGAGAGTCCGCTCAGGGAGCCGGCCTCCGGCAATCGGGCCGGCGTGATCCCTTTCACGGCTTTGTCGAGTACGACGACAGCCAGATCCTGCGGATCGCTCTGCGCCTGGTTGTAATTCGGATCGGTGTGCCAGGTGCCCCAGTAGGTCGTTCCCGTCGGGAACACGTACGAGGAGTCGAACGTGACAGCCACCCGAGCGACGCCTTCGTCGCAGTGCGCGGCGGTCAGGAAGATGCGTGGCGTGATGAGTGTGCCCGTGCATTCCTCCCACGTCCCGTCGGAGAACGCCTGCTGGGCGAGCAGAGCGCCGACCTCGGGATGACCGTTCCCGTCGGGAACACCGTAGGTAATCGCACTAGCGCCCGTCGTCAACACCAGCATCCCCAGCGCCGCGACGCTGGCCGCAAAAATACGTTTCATGGTCCCCTCCCTCGGATGTTCGCGCCAGCGTACTGCGGATCGGCGGGTTTGTGCAGGCCCTGTCGTTTCCACAGCGCAGGAAGGGCCGCCGGAGGGCGGCCCTTCCTTGCTTTCGAATTGCAGCGAACCTTACGGCGTCGCCGAGGCGATCGCGCGGAGGAATGAATCATTCGGCGTACCGCGACCGGTGACATCGTCGTAACCGAAGGTCGTCGCCAGCGTGAACTGCTGGTCGAACGTCCGCACGGAGTAGAGGATGCCGGCGTTGCCGTTCTCGGAGTTCGCGTAGTCGGCACGGACGACGCCACCAGCAATGTGCGTGACGCCGTGGAACGCGCCTGTCGGCAGGCTGTAGATCAGTGGATTGGCGAAGCCGATCTGCGTACCGCTGAGCTGTTGCGCGTCGGCCATGATCCCGGCCATCAGCGGCGACGACAGGCTGGTGCCGCCGATCCGATACTCGTCGTACTGCGCTCCAGTCGAGAACTGCTGTGTCTGACCGATCAGCATGCCCGTGTTCGGATCTCCCAGCGCCGCGATGTCGGGCACGACGCGACCGGAGCCGCCGCCGCGACGCACCATTACTGGTCGAACCTGCACAACATCAAGCAGATCATCTCTGCCCTGCTCGCAACGGTTCTTTGGCCGCTTGTCTTGCTGGGCGTGAACCTGCACATCCATTAGGTCAGGCTCAGTCTCCCCGCGCCACGCCGAGCGCGGGGAGGCCGAGCAGGCGGCGATGTCAGTCGATCCACGCGGTTTGCGCCCTGACGCCGTCACCGCCTTCCGGTCGATCCGATCCGATCGCGATGAGCTCGAGCCCGTCGTCACCCGCCTCGACGGCACGAATCGTCGCCGGACTGATGCGCACAGCGTCCCACTGGCGAAGCTCATAGATCGCGTCGTCGAGCCTGATCCGACCCGAACCGCTGACGACGACGTAGGCCTCTTCCTGCTCGCGGTGGCTGTGCGCCATTGGTGCGCGCACATTGGCTGCGTATCGGAGGTACGAGACGCCGAGATGCTCCGACTCGAGAGACTTGCGGCCAAAGCGGGCCTCTATCTCTGGCGCGCGCTCCCCGGCCGAGTCTTCGATCTCCTTGAGGTTGACGATCGCGAAGCTACTCATGCTATGTGCCCTCCCTTCCTTTGCCACGCTCGGCAAATCATCGGTGGAGTGTTGCCCTTGCAGCTGCATTAACCCGCTGCGATCGAGGGATATTCCGGAAGGTCGGGGACAGGGACAGACACCCGGATTCCGTGCGGTGCGTCGGGAGCGCGCGGCGTTTCAGTAGCATCGATCCATGCGCGAGTTGCGTCCGGGCCTGTGGCATTGGAAGGCACCGCACCCGCAGTGGCGGTCGACGGAGCCGTGGAGCGAGAACGTGTCGTCCTACGCGATCGACGACGGGGAGCGGCTGC
>DAITAW010000050.1:0-18312 GCA_036824055.1 Gaiellaceae bacterium
CTTGAAAGAACGCTCCGACTAAGGGATACCGCGGCGTCACCCGAGTGCCGATTCCCTGAGCGGCGTTCAGCACCACTGCGGCTATGAAGATCGGAGACCTCATCACCTACCAGGGTCGTGCCTACGTGCTCCGTGGGCTCGAGCCGATGAGCGTGTCCAACCGGCGCGCGGAGCTCGAGGATCCGGACAGCGGTGAGGTCGTCGTGGTGCCCCTTGATGAGGTTTCGCCGCAAGACCCCTGAGCTACGATCAGGGCAAGCCCATGCAGGAGATGCAGATCTACGGGGTCAGCTTCGATCTCGTCGGCAAGCAGCCGATCGTGCTGCTCAAGACTGCCGAGGGAAACAAGTTCTTGCCGATCTGGATCGGCCACCCGGAGGCGGCCGCGATTCTGATGAAGCTGCAGAGCGCGTCCACTCCGCGGCCGATGACGCACGACCTCGTGACGGACATGCTCGACCAGCTCGGCGCGCAGGTCACGCGCATCACCGTGACCGAGCTGCGCGAGAACACGTTCTACGCGCAGATCACGGTTCAGCTCGACGGTTCCGAGATCGAGGTGGACTCGCGTCCGTCTGACGCGATCGCGCTCGCGATCCGTGCCGAGGCGCCGATCTTCGCCGCCGACGATGTGATCGAGGAATCGGCGATCGAGTTCGAGGGCGAAGAGGTGACCGAGGAGGAGATCGAGTCCAGGGTCTCGGAGTTCAAGCAGTTCCTCGACGAGGTGACCCCGGACGAGTTCGCGATCGAGCCCGAAGAGGACTAGCGGCTCAGGGCCGCCCCGGTAACTTCGGCTTCACAGGCTTGCCGCTGAGCGGAAGCGAGATCAGTCGGAAC
Organism: Gaiellaceae bacterium; assembly: GCA_036824055.1. Lineage (GTDB taxonomy): Bacteria > Actinomycetota > Thermoleophilia > Gaiellales > Gaiellaceae > 3-1-20CM-4-69-9. The sequence goes on from DAITAW010000050.1 coordinate 841, forward strand.
GGATACGTCAGGCGGGCCTGCACGACATCGCCAAGCGACGGGGTGCGCTCGTGCATCACGACGAGAATGCTGCTGCCCACATCCTCGATGCGGAGAACGTGGAGCTCGTAGCCGGTGCTCGATCGCGGTCCGAGGGCGAAGAGATAGATCTCGTGCCGCCCGAAATCGACGTTTGGCACGCGAATCGCCCGGCCGGGATTGTTCTGCTCGAGCACGTTCACCATTGCCGCCCGCGTACGAAAGACGGCGCTCGTGATCCGAGTGAACTCGAGCTGCCCAACCTGTCGGGTGAGGTCCGAGTAGGGGACGTTCCGGGGCGTGCTGCCGCAACCCGAGAGGAGCAGGGTGACAACAGCGAAGCTAGTACACGTAGACCGTCTCGCCGTACGGAACCGTCCGGAACAGGAGCGGCGCGAGCCACATCGGGATGCGTACGCAGCCGTGGCTCGCCGGATACGGCGGGACGGAGGGGTTGCCATGGATCGCATAGCCACCGGTGAAGTACAGCGGGTCGTAGAGGGTGCCGAGCGGACTGGGGTCGAATCCGGCGACCTTGCGGTAGACCGCGAACCTCCCGACGGGCGTGAACGTGCCCGCCACGCCGGCGGTCGAGATCGGAACGATCAGCGCGATCCTGGAGCCGCGGACGACGTACAGGACCTGCAGGCCCTTGTTCACCTCGAGGTGCTCCGCGGGCTGCGCGAACCGAGGGGTCGGCACGCGCGGGTTCGAGAGCGCGCGCCAGAAGCGAGCGTCGACGACGCCCGTCCGCGCGAGGCCGTGCACCTTCTGAAAGGCGTAGACCGCGCCGAGCATGCGACCGTCGAACGTGGCACCTGAAGGCGCCGCGTAGTGCAGTCGCCGTAGCTGCTCGCCGAGCTGTGAGACCGCGACACCGCGCGCGGCCAGAGCCAGCCGAGGGAGCACGACGTTCGCGCGCAGCACTCTGACGGTGCCCGCGTAGCCCTCGTTGGGGATCACCTCGGCACGGATCCGGTACGAGGTGAGCCGCCGCGTGTCCAACTTGATCCGCACGCGCCCGGCAAACGTCCGATCGACCAGAACGTCCTGGGCGCGCGTGATGTTGACGGCAACGGTGCCGGCGTTCGCCGGCACGAGCCGCGCTGTGAAGAAATACCGACTGTCCCGCGCGCCGCTGCCGGTGAGCGCGGCGACGAGTTTGGGCACGACGCGGAGCACCAGCGCATCGGACCCCGCGCGCTCGCTCGTCGCGCGGTACGCACCGGGGAGCCGGATTCGCGCGGCGATGGTGTAGCTCCCGTCTGCACGCGTGCGTCCGCCGCCGATCTTTCCGCGCGGTCCGACAAGGGCGACGGAGAGGTTGCCTTCCGCCGGCGCGGCCGTACCCCGGAAGACGACGCGACTGTCGTACCGCGCCGGGTTCGGTCCCGCGAGCGAAAGGCCGTACGCCGTGATGGTTGCCGTCTGCGTCGTGGCTTCGCCGTCGGTGGACTGAGCCGTCAGCGTCGCCGTCCACCGCCCCGCTGCATATGTGTGCGTGGCGGTGTGGCCGTCCGCAGAGCTCCCGTCCCCGAAGTCCCAGTGGTACGTCGCTGCCTCACCCGTAGCGGCGAAGGCGACGGTCAGCGGGGCTGCCCCTGTTGCGGGCGTGACCTGAATCGTGACCACGGGCGTTGCGCCCGTCGCGGCCGGGACGAGGATCAGAAGGGCGACAGCACAGGCCAGACCCCAGCGCACGCGCGCAGGATATCCGCCTGCGGTTTGCCCGAAACGGCGACGGTGAGCGCGATCGCGTTGAAGAGCCCGTGAACGACCATTCCGGGGTAGACGCTGTTGACCCGGCTACGCAGATAGGCGAGGCCGACGCCGAAGGCCGCGAGGAAGGGAAGCGCGTTCAGCAGGCCGTGCGCCAGTCCGAAGGCAAGACCGGTGCCGATGATCGCCGGCCAGCGCCCGTAGCGGGAGAGCAGTGAGTAACCGAGGCCGCGGAACGTCAATTCCTCGACGATCGGCGCGACGACGGCAACCACGATTCCGTTGGCGACGTACGCGACCGCATGCCTTGGTTCCCAGGTGTCCGGGGTGACCCCTTGCTCGCGATCGGGATGGAGGACGGGCCCGAGGAAGATGGTGAGCACGAACATCCCGAGCCCGACACCGACGCCGACCCAGAGCGCGGTGCGCCACGACGTCGGGCGGCGCAGCGCGAGCACCTGGCGCCGCTCGCCTGCGGCACCGGCAATCCAGTAGACGATCGCCGCGATGATCGCGTACTGGATCGCGTTGCCGACGACGGTCGACCACTTGTAGAGCAGGTCCTTGGGCGGTTTCCCGGAGGTGAAGCGGAGCGTGTAGCTCAGCGTCGTGAACGCGAGCACGAAGCCGCCCCACAGTGCCAGCGGCGTCCTCCTCACCGGATCGCCGCTGCCGCCGTCGGGACCGGCGTGGGCGCAAACGTCATTCCGGCGGCGGCCGCGGCTTCTCGGTCGGCGTGGTCATCACCGACGTGAAGCGAGCGCGCCGGTGCGATCTGCAGGTCGGCCAGTGCGCGGAGGAGTCCGTCGGGAGCGGGCTTGCGGGCAGCGTGGACGACAACCGTGAAGTAACACGCCAGTCCGACCTCCTCGAGCAGCCGCTGGAGGCTGAGATCCCAGTTCGCGACGACCGCCAGCTCCAGACCGAGCGCTCGTAGCCGGTCGAGCGCTTCGAAGACTCCCGGGAGCACTTCGAAGCGGAGTGCGCCGACGTATGCGGGCGCGAACTCTTCGGGATCGAGCTCGGCGTCGATCGCGTCGAGGAAGACTCCGGCGCACTCCTGTTGCAGCTGCGCCAGGCTCGCCTCGTCGTGGCCCTCGCTTGCGCGCGGAGCGTAGTGCGCGACCTCTGTACGGAACCCCGCGAGCACGGCTGCCGGTGTTCGCTCGACTCCCCGTTCGGCGAGCACCGTCAGCAGCGCCGGGACGGGATCTTCGAGCCTCACGAGGGTGCCGTGCGCATCGAGGGTGACCGCGTCGAGCTCGGCGGCCCTCACGCGACCCACTGCCACAGGGCCCATTGCACGACGGCGACGCCGAGGAACAGCGCGCTGCAGGCGACGATTGCCGTATGCAGCCGCGGCCTCCCCGCAGCCAGCGCCGCCAGCGCGAGGAAGAACGGAAAGATGACAAGCCCGAACCGTGGTAAGGACAGCAAGGGCCAGCGCGAGCTGGGATACGCCAGCGGGATCGCGAGGCTGACGGCGGCGAACAATCCGTAAGGCGCGCCGAACCGACGCCAAACGACGACCGTCAACGCGAGAAAGAGGACGAGGAAAGCGAGCGCCTGCACGTTCTCGGCGGCCGCGTGCATCGGATTCGTTCCCGGGACGTTCGTGCCGTGTCCCACCACGAATTGCTCCGCGCCTCGCCAGCCTGCGACGAGGCCGTTCCAGATCCCGCCGAGCGGTCCGGCTCGTGACAGGTGCCGGTGCCAGCGGTCCTGCGCGTCCGAGAACGCCCACGGGTCGCCGACCTGCTGCCAGAGCACGAGTGGATAGATCGCCGCAACGGGCACTGCCAGCACGACGCCTACGAGGGCGCGCACGCGGTCACGGTGGCGCCACGCGAGGAGCGCCAGCGCCGGGAGCAGCGCGAACCCGGCAGCCCGCGTCAGGATCGCGAGCCCGGCAACGAGCCCGGCACCGGCGAACCGATTGCGCTCGGCGAGCGCGAAGGCGGCGAGCACGAGCAGCAGGAACAGCGACTCGCTGTAAACCGCCTGGAGGAAGAGCGCCATCGGGAAGATTGCGAGGTAGAGAACGCTCCGTCGCGCTCCGTCTGCGCCTAGACGCTCCTCCGCAAGTCGATGCAGGAGGACGAAAGAGCCGAAGCAGCAGAGCAGTGAGATGACGAGGCCGGCGAGCAGGTAGTGCCCGAAGAAGACGCGGCCGAGCGCGGCGATCAGCGCCGGGTAGAGCGGGGGAAACGCCGCCGAAGCGCCGTCGTAGCCGTTTCGGGCGATGTGCAGGAAGAAATCGCTGTCCCAGCGGGCCCAGATGTCGGTGAAATAGCCGAGCTCGTGCAGGCGCGGCGTGTCCCAGCGGCCTGCGTCCGGTTGCCGGTTGGGCTCGAAGAAGAAGAACGAGAAGATCGCCGCGATCCAGATCGCCGCGCGGCTCCAGAGGTAGATGTCCAGCGCTTGCCTTTGACCCGCGCGCACGGCCGCATGATCATACGGACGAATGTCCCGGACCTTCACGCCTGAAGAGGCCAACGAGGCTCTCGTCGAGCTCCGCCCGATCGTCGAGCGGATGGTCCAGCATCGACGCAAGCTCACGGCCGCTCAGCTGCTGCAGGCGGAGCTCGTCACGCGCATTGCCGGAAACGGCGGCGACATGGTTCCGAGCGACCTCCATGATGCGGCAGACACGATTCAGCGGGAGGCGGCCGCGATCTCGGAGTGTGCAGAGCGAATCAACGACGTGGGCGCCGAGGTGAAGTCGCTGGAGGAAGGGCTGCTGGACTTCCCCGCCCTACGCGGCGATGAGGTCGTCCTCCTGTGCTGGAGGCTCGGCGAGGACGAGATTCAGTACTGGCACAGAACCGACGAGGGCTTTACGGGCCGAAAGCGGCTGCCGCTGTGAGGGTCGGTGCGTTCGACGTCCAGGTTCTCGTCGACGGTGAGGGGAGCTTTGCGACCATCGGGCAGGCGTTCCCCGCTCTGGACGCGCCCGAGGAGTGGCGGCTGCCGGTCAACGCAGTGCTGATACGGGGCGGCGGCACGACGGTGCTCGTCGACACCGGGCTCGGACCGGAGCCGCGCGACTTCATGCCGGACGCGGGAGCGCGGCTTCTCGCCGAGCTCGCGCGTGTCGGCTCGGGTCCCGAAGAGATCGACCTCGTCGTGCACACCCATCTGCACGTCGATCACGTCGGGTGGGACGGCTCCTTTCCAAACGCTCGCTACGTCGTGCCGACGGACGACTGGTCGTTCTTCATGTCCGAGGAGTCTCTCCAGCAGCGGCCGCATCTCGGCGATCGCGTCGAGCCGTTGGCCGATGCCGGCCTCGTCGTGCTCGTCGACGCAGAGCTCGAGATCGCGTCGGGGATTCGCCTCGTGCCGACGCCCGGCCACACCCCGGGCCATGCGAGTGTCTTCCTCGAGTCACAGGGAAGCGAGCTGGTCGTGCTCGGCGACGTCGTCGTGCACGAGCTGCAACTCGGCGACCCGGATCTCGTCTACGTCAGCGACCACGATCCCGTCCTTTCGGCGTCGACGCGGAAGCGGGTCCTCGCGCAGCTCGCGGACGGGGGCACCGACGCGATTGTCAGTCATTTCCACGGGCCCGGGCGCTTCAGCCGGAGCGACGGAGGGTTCAGGTGGTCGAGCCTGGCAAAGGAGGGCGAGTCTGCCGTCGAATAGAGGGCCATGCCGTTCTGGCACCGCCTGATCGTCGTCGGCGTCGTCATGTTCGTCACGATCTTGGTGGCGCGCCTGATCGATCGCCGGATCGCACGACGCGACCTTCCACCCGAGGCGATCACGCGCTATCGCATCGTGCGCAGGAGCGTCACCACGACGATCATCTTCATCGGACTCCTCACCGCTCTGCTCGTGATCCCTCAGGTGCGGGCGGTGGCCGGCGGGTTGCTTGCGTCCTCGGCGGTGCTCGGCATCGTCGTCGGCTTTGCCTCTCAGCGAACGCTCGGTAACTTCGTCGCCGGCCTGCTGATCGCTTTCACCCAGCCGGTGCGGCTCGGTGACGACGTGGTCGTCGAGAGCACCGAAGGGATCGTCGAGGAGATCGGGCTGATCTACACGTTCGTTCGCACGGAGAACGGCGACCGCCTCGTGATCCCGAACGAGAAGCTGGCCTCGGATACCATCCGCAACTCCACGATCCGCAGTCGAGAGAAGGTCGCCGAGATCAGCCTCCAGGTTCCATTGGGTAAAGACCTCGGTGCGGTCGTGGACCGCCTAAGGTCGACGATCCCGGACGGCGAGGTGTTCGTGAGCGACCTGTCCGGCAATGCGACCGTCGTCGTGCGTGCGCCGGCGGCCACCCGCTCGTCTGCCGAGCAGCGCGAGCGCGAGCTTCGTCTGCACGCTTACGAGGTGCTGCGCGCCGAGGGCGTATACGCATGACACCTCCCCGGCGCGGCCGACCTTCGCAGTCGGACACCTTCTTGCTCGACCGGCTGAGGAAGCGGCGCCGACAGCGGGCAAAGCTCCGGCGGAAGCGCCTCGGCAAGCTCGTCTCGGGCGCGCTCATCGGCACGGCTCTCTTCCTCGTCGTGTCGAGCTTCACTGGCGCTGCGATCTGGATGAACAGCTGCAACCTCAATTCGCTCAAGCCGGTCGACGTCGGGGAGAACTCGTTCGTCTACGCCGCAGACGGGTCGCTGCTGGGGTCGATTCCGGCCGATCAGAACAGACAGCCGGTCGGGCTCGATCAGATCAGCAAGTGGGCCCCGGCGGCGACGATCGCGATCGAGGACCGGCGTTTCTACAAGCACGGTGCACTCGACTGGCTCGGCATCGTGCGCGCGCTCTACGCGGACATCCACGCCGGGCGGGTCGTCCAGGGTGGGTCGACGATTACTCAGCAGCTCGTCCGCAATCTCTACATCACGGAGAAGTCGCAGACGCTCGGACGCAAGGCGACCGAGGCGTGTCTTGCGATCAAGCTCGCGCGCAAGAAGTCGAAGACGTGGATTCTCAACGCGTACATGAATCAGGTCTATTACGGGAACCACGCGTACGGGATCGAGGCGGCCGCCCAGACCTACTACTCCAAGCCGGCGCGCAAACTCAGCCTGACCGAGTCGGCGCTGCTGGCCGGCCTGCCCCAGGCGCCGTCCCTCTTCGACCCGTTCCACCGGCCGGCGCAGGCAATCGACCGCAGGGACGAGGTGCTGCGCGCGATGCTCGGGAACGGAGACATCACGTCGAGTCAGTACGCGGATGCGGTCGCCCAGCGCAAGCTCCACCTGAAGGCCGGGCGTCTGTACACGCGCATCCGCGAGCCCTACTTCTTCAGTTACGTGCGCGAGGCGCTTCAGCGCCAGTACGGCGCCAACACGGTTCGTTCCGGCGGCCTGAAGGTCTATACGACCATCGATCCGCGTTTGCAGAGACTTGCCCTCGCCGCGATCAAGCGGACGCTTCCCTATTCGACGGATCCGGCGGCGGCGATCGTCTCGATCAACCCGAGCAACGGGGCGATTCGCGCGATGACCGAGGTGAGCCCCGGCAATCCCAAGAACCAGGTCAACTTTGCCTCGTCGGCGCGTCGCCAGCCGGGGTCGACGTTCAAGGCGATCGTGCTGACCACGGCGATCTCGCAGGGCATCAGCCCGTCCACGACCTACCTCTCCGCACCGTTCAAATGGGATCCGACCGGTACCGGTTCCTGCTACACCAATCCGCCGACGGCGTGGTGTCCACAGACGTACGACCACACCTACGTCGGCGCGACGTCGATCGAGAACGCGACCTTGCGCTCCGACAACAGCGTCTACGCGCGCCTGTCGCTCGATGTCGGTCCCGACAACATCGCGGACATCGCCTACCGGCTCGGCGTGCGCACCGACCTGCGCACGAGTGACGGGGTGTTCGTGCCGTCGATGGGCCTCGGCTCGCGCGTCGTCACGCCGATGGACATGGCGTCGGTGTACTCCACCCTCGCTGCCGGCGGGGTCTACTCGAAGCCGATGGCCATCCGCAAGGTCGTCCTCCCGGGCGGCAAGGTCGACACCGAAGCCGGCTGGGGCGCGCCGCAACGGAAGCGCGCCGTTCCGGACTGGGTCGCCGCGGAAGTCGTGAGGATCCTCGAGGAGAACATGAAGCTAGGGACCGGCGTCGGTGCCTACTTCGGTGGGACGTCGGCCGGCAAGACCGGCACCACGGACAATTTCGCCGACGCGTGGTTCTGCGGCTTCTTCCCGAGCCTCGAGGCCACGATCTGGCTCGGCTATCCCAAAGGAGAGATCCCGATGACCTCCGTGCACGGGATCTCTGTCTCGGGGCCGACCTTCCCGGCGACGATCTGGAAGCTGTTCATGGAGGGTGCGATCAAGTACGCGCCGTTCCCGAAGGAGTTCCCGTCGCCGAAGACCTCACCGGTCTGGGTCACGCACAAGCTGCAGTACGCCATGAGCGGCGGGTATTACGCGCCAAGCTACTCCGGCTCTGCGCCGTCGCAGACGACGACGAGCTCGGGGAACGGCGGCGCCGACGGCTTTTCCCAGGTCCCTGGCTCCACACCCAAGTAAGGCCTGGGTGCGGCCGGCGGCCGCGGCGATCCCGATCTATCTCGCGGCGTGCGCCGCTCCGGACGGTGGGCTCTTTCGCGCCGAACGGTTCCGCGACGTTCATCTCTACCAGGGGTTCGCCGCCGCGGTGTTCGACGGGCGTGTGCCCTACCGCGACTTCTTCATGGAGTACCCACCCGGGGCGCTGGTCGTGTTCCTGCCGCCGGCGGCTTTCTCCCACTACAACGCCGCGTTCAAATGTCTGATGGCCGTCTGTGGTGTCGCGACGCTTCTGCTCGTCGCCTCCTTGCTCGTCAGATTCGGGGTTTCGACGACTCGCCTCTGGGTCGCAGTGCTCCTGTTTGCCCTGTCGCCGCTTGCGCTCGGTCCGATCTCGCTCAACACCTATGACGCGTGGCCGGCACTGCTCACCCTGGCGGCGTTGGCGCTGCTCCTGGCCGGACGCGACGTCGCCGCGTTCGCACTGCTCGGTGCAGCGTTCGCAGCCAAGGTCTATCCGGTCGTGCTCATTCCACCAGCGGCAATCTTCGTGTGGCGCACACGTGGACGGGCCTCAGTGTTGCGCGCGTTGGCGGCCTTCGCAGCAGTCGTCGTGGTCTTTCTCGTTCCCTTCCTCGTGCTTGCGCCGCATGGTCTTGCGGAGAGCTTTCGCGCGCAGGCTGCACGATCGCTGCAGGTCGAGAGTCTGTTCGGCTCCGTGCTCGCGGTGGCAGATCGGATGGGCATCTACAGCGCCACCGTGGTGCATCGCACAGGACATGCGATTTCCTACGATCTCGTCGGCTCGCTACCCGAGGCGCTCGCCGTGCTCAGTTCGATCGCGCAGGCCCTCGCCGTCATCGCGGTTGCGTGGCTCTACCTCCGTGGCCGCGACGATCCGCGGCGGCTTGCGCTCGCCTTCGCTGCGGCGATTGTCGGCTTCCTTGCGTTCACGCGGTTCTTCTCACCGCAGTACCTCGTCTGGCTCGTTCCGTTCGTGCCCCTGCTCGAGCCGGCGGCGTGGGTACTGACCGCAACCGCTCTCGTGGTCGCGCAGGTGTGGTTCTTCCACTACCGAGATGTGTTCGCGCTCGGCGGCCATGTGTGGCTCGTGCTGGTGCGCGATTTGGTCGTGGTCGCGCTGTTCGCTGTCGTGTTGCTGCGTCTACGCAGGCTTCCGCCGGAAGACGAGGATGCCGTCCTCCTCGAACACGAGTTGCCACTCGGGGTTCCGTCGTAGCGCTGCGAGTTGCGTGGCGGTCGGGATCGGCGCGTACCGGTCCGCGTAGCCCGGTTGCGTCTCGTCGGCTGCAATCCACTTCGAATCCTGGATGAACGGGAAGCTGAGCACGCGTGCACGCGCCGACAGATGTGCGCCGAGCGTGTTCGTCGCGCTGACCACCGCGTTGCCGGGTATGAGCCGGAGAGCGCGGTCGGCGATGTGATCGTGCACGGTCACGCGGGCCGCCGTTGCTTGAAACGTTTGCCCGCCCGGGAGATGCCGCCAGCCTGGGATCGGCCCCAGGCGATAGTTCCCCACGATCGCGGCCACGACGATCGCTGCCGCCACCGGGAACGCCCAGCGCGACAGTCGCTTCGCGCCGAAGATCGCGGCGATGACGAGTGGCGGGATCAGCCCGGCCGTGTAGTGGAAGTGGATCGACGTCTGCGTAGTCGTCGACGAGAGCAGGTTGATCGCGAGCTCCGGCAACGCAGCCACGAGCACGAGCGGCGCCAGCAGGCACAACGCAGCCAGTGGCGCCACCAGCTCGAGCAGGTAATGAAGATCCCGGGCGCTGAAGGCCGCCTCGGCGATCCGCAGTGGATGCGTGAGGGCCGTCTTGAGGATTCCCCCGGCGGACCCGCCGACCTCGCTGTACCGCCCGTAGAAGTCGGACTCGGCGCCGGCGTTGAAGTGCGGGATCACGGCGGCGATCGCGATCCCCGCCCAGGCACCGCCGGCGAAGGCGATCGCCGTGCCTGCCAGCCACCGTCTGTGCGCGAGCGCGTACCAGATGCCGAACCCTGCGACGACGAGCGCGATCTCCTCCTTGGAGGCCGCCGCGGCGATCGCGAACAGTGCGAACGGGAGCAGGCGGTCCTCGTCCAGGTACCAGAAGCCGAAGAGGAGCAAGGGCGTTGCGAGCGCGACGGGATGGAACTCGTTCAGCGTCAACCAGCCCGTCGCGGGATACAGCAGGTAAGCGAGCCCGAAGCCGAGGGCGGCCCGCGACGATCGAAGATGCTTGCGGGCGAGCAGGAAGACCGGAACCGCCCCGAGCGCGACGACGCACGCTTGCACGACGAGCAGCAGGTGTGGGCTCGGCCAGAGCCACCAGATGGGTGCGAACAGCACCAGGATCGGATCGACGTGGGCCGCGAGCCGGGAGATCTGTTCGCCGTGCAGGTCGGTCATCCTGAGCGGATGGCCGTGCGCGGTCGACCAGACCGCCTGCACCATGTTCCCGAGGTCGAAGCGACCGGTGAAGAACGCTTCGTAGCGAAGCGCCGATAGCGCTGCGAATCCCGACGCGTAAGCGGTGATCGCCGCGGCCAGAAGGACGCGGTCGCTCGGAAGGGCCAGAGCTCGTCTCACAGCAGCCGCTCGATGATCGCGCGCCAGCGCTGCCCGAGGACCGCCTCGCTCGCCTGTCGCTCGTAGGCGGTTCGGCCGCCGCCCGCAAGGCGGCCGGCAAGCTCGGAATCCGATGCGAGCCGCCGCACCGCGCCGGCGAGTGCCGCCGCGTCACCCGGCGGCACCAGGAGGGCGCTCTCCTCGTTGACCAACAGCTCGCGCGCGGCGGGCGTGTCGGCGGTGACGAGCGGCGCGCCGCACGCGATCGCCTGGAAGGCCTTGTTCGGAATGACCCTTTGCGCCTTGCTGGTGGTGCCGAAGATTCCGAGCGCGCAGCCCGCGTGCTGGATCTCCTGCGGCAGCTGTTCGTACTCGATCCACGCCACGTGCTCGACGTTCGCGGGCCGGGCTGCGAGCAAGTCTTCGAGCTGGCCGCTGCCGACGAGACGGAAGTCGATCTCCGGCGCTGCGCGTGCCGCCTCGAGGATGGTCTCCACCCCTTGCAACGGGATCAGCTTGCCGACGAAGAGCGCGACGAAGCGGTCCGGCTGCGACCAGCCGGGTTTGAAGAGCCTGTCCTCGGCGCCGACGAAGCAGACGGGAACGTCATCGAGCCCTGCGAGACCGGCGAAGAATCGCGCGTCCGCGTGCGTATCCGCGACGACGACGTCGGCGACGCGAAAGGCGCGGCGGTCGACTTGCTCGAGAGTGCGTGCTGCGAGCGAGCCGTGGCGGAATCGTCCGCGGTCGCCGACCAGCGTGTCCGCGAGCGAGACGAGCGGATTGAAGATCAACGGGCGTCCGCGCGCCGCCCGCCGCGCTGCCGGCAGGTCGAAGTGGCCGGGGTAGCCGACGATGAAGGCGTCGGCACGGGGCGCGCGACGAGCGAGCAAACGTCCCTCCGCCAGTGCGAGTTGCAGCGCGCGTAGCGGGCCCGCACCCCAGCCGCGACGATCGCCGTCCCACACGGATACGTGCTCCTCGATGACCTCCACTCCCACGCCGCGCAGGCACGAGATCACCTGCGAGTTACGCGGATAGTCGCGCTCGTAGGTTCCGAAGTAACAGAGTTTCAGGAGAGGACTTCGTCGACGAGCTGCTCGGCGCGGTCGCGCTCCTGCGCTCGCTCCTCGTGATGGCTCGTGATCATCTCGCTGATCAGCCCGAGCGAGAAGAACTGCATCCCGATCACCACGAGCAGCACGCCGAGCATCAGCAACGGACGTTGGCCGATCGCGTGTCCCAGCGCTTTGACGACGGTCAGGTAGATGAGGATCGCGGAGCCGATCGCTCCGAGCGCGAGCCCGAACCCCCCGAACAAGTGCAGCGGACGGTGGCGATAGCGGCCGATGAAGGAGACGGTCAGGAGGTCGAGGAACCCGCGCAGATAACGCTCGACGCCATAGCGCGAGCGTCCGTGCTCGCGGGGGCGATGGTTGACCGGCAGCTCCGCGATCCGGAAACCGCGGTAGTGCGCAAGCACCGGAATGAAGCGGTGCAGCTCCCCGTAGAGACGCAGTCCGTGCACCACCTCGGCTCGGTAGGCCTTCAGCCCACAGTTCATGTCGTGGAGGCGCACGCCCGAGAACGCGCTCGTGACCCGGTTGAAGATGCGAGAGAGGAGACGCCGCGAGATGGGATCGCGCCTGTGCGTCTTCCAGCCGGTGACGAGATCGAAGCCCTCGTCCAGCTTGGCCAGGAGCCGCGGGATCTCGGCGGGATCGTCCTGCAGGTCGCCGTCGATCGTCACCACCGTCTCTCCGTGCGCCTGGTCGAAGCCGGCCACGAGCGCGGCGGCCTTGCCGAAGTTTCGCCGCAGCCGAACGACGCGCACGTTCTGCTCGGAGCTGTGCAGCCTCGTCAAGGCAGAGAACGTCCCGTCGGTCGAGCCGTCGTCGACGAAGATCGCCTCCCAGGGAGCGTCCAGGGGCTCGAGTGCCGAACGGAGCTCGTCGTAGAGCAGAGCGACACTTCGCTCTTCGTCATGCACCGGTACGACGACGGAGATCACGCGCGCGAGGTTATACGCTGGACGGAGAATGGCTGAGCTGCTCTCGCTCGAGGAGGCGCTGGCGCGCATTCTCGAGCGGGTGACGCCGCTGGGGCCTGAGGCTGTGCCGCTGCGGGCTGCGGCCGGCCGTGTCCTTGCCGAAGATGCGCTTGCGCTCGTCGATCTGCCGCCCTTCCCCAGCTCGGCGATGGACGGCTTCGCTGTGCGGTCCGAGGACACTCCGGGACTCCTGCCGGTCGTCGCGCGTATCGCTGCCGGCGTGCCGTCGCCGCGGGAGCTCCGGGCAGGCGAGGCGATGGGGATCGCCACCGGCGGGGTCGTTCCTGCAGGCGCCGACTCCGTCATCCCCCTCGAGTATGTTGTCGATCGTGACAACGAAGTCGAGATTCCGGCAAGTGCCGTCCATGGTGACAACGTCCGCCCGCGCGGCGGCGACGTTACCGCCGGAGACGTCGTGGTTCCGCGCGGCACTCGACTACGTGCTGCGCAGATCGGAGCGCTCGCCGCCGCCGGGCTGGACACCGTCGCCGCCGCTCGGCGTCCAAGGGTTGCGGTGCTGGCAACGGGAACCGAGCTGCGCAGGCCGGGCGAGCTTCTCGGCCCCGGCGAGGTGTACGAGGCGAACGGAGTGCTGCTGGCGACAGCGCTCGCCGCCGCGGGTGCCGACATCGAGACGCTGCCGGCGGTGGCCGACGACGAGTCATCGCATCGCGCCGCCCTCGAGCGGGGGCTCGCGGCCGACGTGCTGGTCACGTCGGGCGGGGTTTCCGTCGGGCCGCACGATCTCGTCCGCCGAATCCTCGGCGAGCTCGGCGTCGAGGAGGTCTTCTGGGGCGTCGCCGTCAAACCGGGCAAGCCGCTTGCGTTCGGGGTTCGCGGCCCGACGCTCGTCTTCGGCCTGCCCGGGAACCCGGTGTCGTCCCTCGTCGGAGCCGAGGTCTTCGTGCGGCCTGCCCTCCTCGCCCTGCAGGGCGCAACGGCGCCTGGTCCGGTGTTCCTCGAGGGGCGCCTCGCCGCATCGGTTCGGCGGAATGCTTACCGCGACGAGTTCGTTCGCGCGCGTTCGGTCGCGTCAAAGGACGGCGTTCTCCTCGAGCCGGTCCGTGGTCAGGAGTCGCACATGATCGCTCGCGCTGCGCTCGCCGATGCGCTCGTCCTCGCGCCGCGGGGGGAAGGCGAGCTCGCCGCCGGTGAGAGCGTGCGCTACGTGCCGCTGGCCTGAGCCAGCTCGTACGGTTTCGCGCCGCGCGGCTCGACCCGCAGCAGGCGTGCGTACGCGATGTAGCGGTGGGTCGCGAAGAAACGAGGGTGGCACGCCTGTAGCTCGACGACCTCGTGGCGGGGCGACCGGAGCACAGAGAGGTCGGTCGCCGTCACGATGCGGTGTCGCGTCACGGCGTAGATGAACGTCCCGTACGGAACCTCGATCGTCACACGGTCGCCGGTGCGAAGACTGTCGATGTGCGAGAACGGTGCGAGGTACGTCGTCCGATGGCCCGCGATGTACACGAGCCGGTTCTCTCCCGGCATGAAGGTCCGCTGGTCGCGTCCCGGTCCCTTCTTCAACGTCTCGTGGTCGGTGCCGTTGACGAGCAGCATGTTCACGCCCATGCGAGGGACGCGTATCCGCCCGATCACCTCCCCTCGGGTCGAGCTCAGGCGATAGCGCTTGGCTTCGCGCGCGATGCTCTCTCGTTCCGCCGCCACCGTGACGCCGGCGACGGTGGGTTTGAACGATCGCGTCCGCTTGTCGTACTGCGCGGCGAGTTGATGCTGCTTCCACATGGTGTAGAGCGCGGTGAACGGGTCCTGCCACTGCCACACGACCAGCGCCCAGAGCAGCGTCAACACTCCCGCGGTGGCGAGCAGGGTTCCGAGCAAGCGGATGCTCCGCCGCATCTAGCCCTCCAGCGCTTTCGGCAATGCGTTGGACGCGCGCCGGCGCCGGTCGCGCACCGCGAGCACGGTGGTGCGCACGACTCTGCGCAGAGGACCGGTCGGTGGAAGCTCGGCGGCTGCCGGATACGGGGCGTAGCGGCGCGCCGTCAGAGCGGCCAGTTGACCTGTCCCCGCAAGCCAGACGACCAGGAGCGGCATGACGACAAAGGGTACGTAGCCCACCGCTCTGAGCTCGGCGAGATACCAGGGCGTATCCCAGCCGAGCCCGAAACGCCCGGCGAAGGAGCCGAGCAGGAGTGCCGGGCCGGCGAAGCCGAGGGCGAAGACCGCCGCCCTGACGCCGAGCGGCGCGCCGCGTACCTGCGGGAGCCAGAGCCAGACGTGGAGGGTCGGGAGCAAGAACACGAGCGCGAAGGGGTTCGTCGCGACGACGAGCAGTGACAGGGCGCCGAGGCAGAGGAGCGACACGGTGTGACCGGCAAGCTCTTCCTCCGACGCGATCGCGCGACGGGGGATCAGGCGTTCGCGGGCGATGAGCCAGCCCAGCAGCGCGAGCACACCGAGCGCGAGCAGTCCCGTCACGGCCCAGTCGTGGGCGAGCGGGCTCGAAGGCGGAATGGGTCTGGCGACGCCGCTCGGCCAAGCACCCAGGAAACGGAAGAGCTCGAAGAGCCCGACGATCCACGCCCAGAGTGCGAGCCGGCTGCGGTACGCACGCAGCGCCGGGGCCAGCGGGATGTGTCTGCGCCGGCAACGCGCGAACAGGTCGATCGCTGTTGCCAAAAACGGCAACAGACAAGCGATCAGCACGAGCTCGATCGCCCAGCCACGGATCAGGCGTGAGCCGAGATACAGGTAGGCGGACGTTCCCTGTGCGAACTCGAGACCCTCGTCCAGTGTCCCGAGCGCGTCCTGCGCCGCCCGGCCGACCTGCGCCAGCTTGTCCGACCGGAGTGTGTCGCTGGTGTCGCTGACGGGGTTGGGAGGGTTGTCGCCGGCGGTCGTAATGGTGACAGCGGCAATCCCGCGGGCGAGGAACGGCGCCTGCTCGTAGAGCGAGAAGGGGAAGCCGAGATCGATCAACTGGCTGAGCGCGCTCGGACGCGCCGGCGCCCGCCCTGTCTGGGCGGCGATGCGCGCTGCGATCGTCTGTAGAAAGATTCCGGACGGATCGCGAGGTGTGTCGCCGCTGAACTCCACGCGGATGCGTCCGCTGCCGCCGACCGCGTCGAGGTTGATGACCCCGGCGATGTCGTCACGAAAGGGCGAATGCGCTGCGAACCACGCCGCTCCGACTCCGCCGTACGCCCCGCCGTCGGTCGAGACGAACAGGATCGTGTGATTGGGTCGAAGCTGGGCAGACGGCCGGCCGGGTGGGACGCCGTACGCGCGGGCGAGTTGGATCAACATCGCGGTGCCGGACGCGTTGTCGTTGGCGCCGGGACCACGCCCGTCGTTGTCGCGGTGCGCCATCACGACGATGGTGCGCGGCGAGCGCCCGACCGCTTCGGCGACGAGGTTCTGCAGCTGGACCCTGCCTCGGCCGGGGATGACCGCACTGAAGCGCTCGATCCGAATCGGCAATCCGTACGGTGCGAGTTGATCGCGAAACCAGCCCGCTGCTCCGAGCGCTCCCGAGGAACCGGGCTGCCGGTACGGACGACTCGCCAGGTCTTGCGCAAGTCTCTCGGTCGTTGCGCCGTCGAACGCCGGCAGAAACGCCCGCGGCAAAGGTGTTGGGCGCGCGACGCTGAAGGCGGCCACCAGCAGCGGCAGGCCCACGAGCAGCCACGTCCCTCTGTAGAGACGTCCGTTGACCGGTCGCTGCAGCGAACCGGGACGGGCCCGGCGCCGCTCAGTCCGGGGCGGAACGAAGGCCATCCGGGGCTATAGTAGGCGCCGTACTCCCTGGCACGATCGTTCGGCAGGCACTCTTAGCCGAGCACGACATGCCCGATTCCTCCACCATCCTCCTCGTCGACGACGAGGATTCCGTCCAGAAGCTCCTCGCCTACCCCCTGGAGCGGGAGGGCTACTGCGTCGTGCAGGCGCGTGACGGCGAGGAAGCGCTGCGGCGCTTCGCCGCTGAGCGCATCGACCTCGTCGTCCTCGACATCATGCTGCCGAAGCTCGACGGGCTCGAGGTCTGCAAGCGGCTCCGCGCCGAGAGCGAAGTGCCGATCATCATGCTGACGGCTCGCGACGACGAGCTGGACAAGGTGCTCGGGCTCGAGCTGGGCGCGGACGATTACATCACGAAGCCCTTCTCGATCCGTGAGTTCCGGAGTCGCGTGCGCGCGCTGCTACGACGGGCGTCGGTCTCCCGGCAGGTCGACGGGAGCGGCGGTGACCTGATCTCGGCTGAAGGACTGACGATCGACCTCGGTCGGCGCGCGGTCGAGGTCGGAGGCGAACGAGTGCAGTTGACGTACGTCGAGTTCGAGCTCCTGCGCGTCCTCGCCTCGCATCCGGGGCGCGTGTACAACCGGCGAATGCTCCTGGAAGCACTCTGGGGCGGAGCCGATTACCGCGAACCGAGAACGATCGACGTTCACGTGCGGCATCTACGGGAGAAGCTCGAGCGGGATCCGGCCGAGCCCGAGTACATCTTGACCGTGCGGGGCGTCGGCTACCGCTTCCGCGACCGATGAATCCGCTGCGCAGCGTCGGCGCTCGTCTGGGGCTCGCCCTGGCAGTCGTCGTCGCGGGCGCCCTGGTCCTGGTCGACCTGATCGTCGTGCCGTCTCTCGAGCGAAACCTGATCAACGCGAAGC
>DAITAW010000163.1:0-4357 GCA_036824055.1 Gaiellaceae bacterium
CGGCCAGAGTCGCGATCGCCGTCGGCTGGTCGCCGGTCGGACGATAGGCAGCGGTCGTTTTGAACTCGGGCACCCGCTCAGGGTACCGATGGCCATGGCCGCTATAGCCGCCTAGAGAATGGTCTCCAGGAGGCTAATCCAGTCCGCGGGATCGACCCGTCCGCGGTCCTTTCCAGGCCCGCCGTCAACATCGTCACGCTTACCGTCGCGCGCGAGGAAGAAGTCGTCTCCTGCAGCGCCGAGCAACGAGTCGACGCCCTTGCCGCCTTCGATGCGGTCGGCTCCTGCGCCGCCGTCGAGGATGTCGTTGCCGGCGAGCCCGCTGATCGTGTCGTTGCCCCCGAGGCCGCAGATGTTGTCGTCGCCGGGAGTGCCTCGAAGGACGTCCGCCCGGCTCGTGCCGACGATCGTGCAGCGCTCTCCGGTCGACGTGAATGCCCTGCGGACGCCCGTCAGCCGCCTGATCCCGTTTCCATCCGTCCCGGCGACGTAGATCTGCCTCGTCTCGTCGAGCGTACTGCTGAACGCGATGGTTCGCCCGTCCGGCGCCCAGGCCGGTGCGTGTTCGGACGACTGCGGATCGCCCACCAGGAAACGCTGGTCGCTGCCGTCGGCGTTCATGATGTACACGTCCTCCGAATCGAGCATGTAAGTCCTGAAGAGAATTCGTTTACCGTCCGGCGACCACGCGGGCGATGTGTCGTTGCCGGTGATGGTGAGACGCACCCGTCCGGTCCCGTCGCGCGAGACGACGTCGACATAGGAGTCATCGAGTCCTCCCTCGAATGCGATCTTCGAGCCGTCCGGCGACCAGGAGGGGTGAAGGTCGTACTCCTGGTCGGCAAAGAGACGATGCTGATCGCCGCCGTCGGCATCCATGACCCAGATCTGACCCCTCTCGCCGATGCGCGTGCTCTCGAACGCGATTGATTTCCCGTCCGGCGACCAGTCAGGTTCTCCGTCTTCGGCCTCGTCGCTGGTGAGTCTGGTGACTCCAGTTCCGTCTGCGTTCATGACGTAGATGTCGAAGCTGTCGTTCCGGTAGGCCGTGAACGCGATTCGACGCCCGTCGGGGGACCAGTCGGGGTCATAGTCGTCACCGTCGGCCCGGAGGAGAACGTGCTGCCGGGACCCATCCGCATTCATGACGTAGATGTCGCGGCCCGAGTCTCCGTCGGAGCGGCTGAAGACGATCTTCCGGCCGTCGGGTGACCAGTCGGGCGACTCGCTGGTCGGAATCGAGGCGTTGTTACCGCAGCCACAGTGTCCCGGTTTTGCGCCTGCGGCCGGAAGGAGAATGAGCGCCGCGAGGGTCGCGGCGGCGATGACGAGTCGATACTTCATGGTCGCTCGCCAGGATCGCCAAGGCGTCTAACCAGCCTCTAATCAGGTTTGAAGTCGAGTTCTGCTGTACAAGGAGGTCTCGTGGCCACCATCACGGAACGACCAGTCGACCAGGCGCGGCCGTACCAGGCGTACGCGACCATCATGGGTGTCTTCGCGGGCGGCCTGGCGCTTGCGGGCGGCGCGGCGCGCCTGCTCGGACGCGATCCGCGCGACCAGACCTGGCTCGACCTGGCGACACTCTCCGCGGCCACCTTCAAGGCGGCACGAACGATTGCCCGCGACGACGTGACGAGTTTCATCCGCGAGCCGTTCGTCGAGGGCGACCCCCGCGATCACGAGCACGAGCGTCCTGTCCAGACAGGAGGCATCGAGCAGGCCCTCGGCGAGCTCGTGACCTGCAGCCGCTGCGTAGGCATCTGGGCGGCCGCCGCCCTCGCGACGACACAGGTGCTTGCACCGCGCGTCGGACGCCTCCTGACATGGACGCTCGCAGGCGCAGCGATCAACGACTTCCTGCAGGCCGGGTTTGCCGCGCTGACCGGCAAGGCCAACGAGCTCGAGCGCTAGCGCGAACGCAGCCGGCGGTTCGCGAGCAGGAGCAGCTCGTCGATCCCGCCGCAGATGTCACAGCGATACACGCGAATCGTGCCGTCTTTGCTCGCCGTGACTATCGTCCGTCCGTCGGGCCCTCCGAACCCGGCTCCGATCAGGGGTCGCGAGTGGCCGTGAAGCAGAAGCAGTCGCGGCGCGGCCGGCACGGAGCCGACTCCTGCAGTGCTCGGGCCCGCGGTCACGACCCAGCGGCCGTCTGGGCTGAAGGCGGCTCCGTGGAGCGGCCCGAAGTGCCACCGGATGGGTTGCACCAGAGCCCCGGTTCGCGCGTTCCAGATTCGTGCCTCGTGGTCCAAGCTTGCGGTGAGCAACAGGCCCTCGTTCGCTGAGAACGTCACGGTGGTGATCGCGGCCTTGTGACCCGAGAACGTATGCAGAATCCGTCCCGAGCTCAGCTCCCACAGTCGAGCTACGCCTTTGCTGTCGCCGGCGGCAAGAAGGGCCCCGTCGGGACTGAAGCCGAGCGCAGTTACGGCGGCGCCCTTTTCGCGCAGAACCCTTGTAGGCCCACCGTCTCCCTGAATCGTGATCGAGCCGTCGCTTTTTCCACGCGCAACTCTCTTCGTACGGCCGGAAACGGCGAGGCTGAGCGTGGGCCGCGTTGCCGCGATGGGCCCGTGAGGTCCGAACGCAACGGCGGTGACCGGCCCGTGGACCCGCACCAATCTGAGAACACGTCGCCGCCCGACCGAACGCACCCGTGCTACTCCGTGGGCGTCGCCAACGATGACGCGCATGCCGTCGGAGCTCAGGGCGAAGGAGGTGAGTGACGTTTGGCGAGCGACCAGCAGAAGATCTGGCTCCGTCCCGGAAGCCCAGAGTCGTGCGGTCCCGTCATCGCTCGAGGTGAGAACCGAGCGACCGTCGGGGCTAAATACGACTGAATTGATCGCGCCGGTATGCCCGAGCAGGACTTCGACGGGCTTACCGCTCGTCAATCCCGTACGCGCTTTCGTGTCCCGGCTTCCGGTGGCAATCGACCTGCCCGTGGGATTGAAAGCGATCTGGGTGGTGGCGTTCAAATGGCCGAACATGATTCCGGTCTGAAATCCGGTCCGCGCTTCCCAGATCCTCGCCGTGCCGTCCGCGACCGCCGCGGCGACGAGGATGCCGTTAGGACTGAAGACGGCGTCGACGATCGAGCTGCCCGGCTCCGGGCCGCGCAGGATTCGGATCAGCCGATCGGTCACAGTCGACCAGACGCGCACGACGCCTTCGTGGCTGCAGGTGAGGAACAACGACCCATTGGGACTGAAGGAGGCGCAGTGGACGAGCCCCTTGTGGTCGAGTCGTTTCACGAGCAGGCCCGTCAGGAGGGAGTACATCCGCGCGAAACGATCCTGCCCAAACGTCACCAGCAGTCCCCCTCCCGGACTGACCGCACCCCCTTTCGGTAGAGCCTTGCCGTCGGCCGGGATCGTCCGAAGCAATTTCCCGTCCTTCGTACGCCAGAGTCGGATTACTCGCCGCGCGATCGTCAGCACACGCTGTGAATGGCTCGCGAAGAACGCGGTGGTGACGGGACCTCCGGCCTCGAGCCGCCGCAGCGGAGAGTCATCCGCCCCCCAGATTCGCGCCGTACCGTCCCGGCCGGCCGTCAAGATCAGTCGTCCGTCGCCGCTATAGGTTGCGGCCGTCACCGGGGCTCCCTGATCGAGGATCCGCTCCGGAGTGCTGGAGCCGACGCGGTATACGCGGACCTTTCCATCCTTCGAGCCGGTGAGGACATGTCCGCCCACGGGGTCGAACCGTGCGATGCGGACGGGGCCATCCGCTCGAAGCACCGTGCGTTGGCGAGCGGCCAAGAGGGCATCGCGTAGCACATCTTCCTCGTGCGCGCCGCGTTCAAGCTGAGCTGCCTGCATTGCGAGCTTGATGCTTCTCTGCGGATCCACGTCCAGGAAGCTGTTCGCGGCAGCCGCGAGCTCGCGCGCGTGCGCACGCTGCGCCTGGGCACGTGAGTGGCTCCGCTCAACGAGCGCAAAGACGGCGATCGCCGCCACCAGGACGAGACCGACCAGCGCCGCAGTCGCCACGCCGAACGCGCGACGACGACGCCGCTCAGCGTCGTGAATCGATCGCTCCGCGCGATAACGCGTCCCCCACGCAGCGACGGCGTCCGACAGCACATCGTGGTAGATCTCGTATCGAGTCCCCGCGCCGTTTTCGGCGCTCGCGCGGACGATTCGCTCGGCGGCGAGTTGCCGCAGGACGTCAGCGGCCTCTTGCTCTTCGATCTCGGCATAGCCGGCGAGATCGCGGGTCCGGTGCGCGATCTTTGATCCGGAAGGCGTGACGAGGAAGTTGTACATCGCTGCCGCGGCGTCCTTCTGCCGGGGCGATAGCTCGGCCATTGCGTGCTCCAGGTGGTCCTCGACGATCTGCGTCGCACCCCCGA
>DAITAW010000164.1:0-4347 GCA_036824055.1 Gaiellaceae bacterium
GAGGATTCGCAGAATTCACGTACTCGTCGCGGCGCTCGCAGCGGCGCTGTGCGTGCCCGCGTCGGGAGTCAGCTCCGGCAGCGCGGCGGGTTCACTGCCGACAAAGATCGGCAAGGGCGAGGGATCGCTAAACCTGATCGAGTGGCCGGCGTATGCGGACAAGAGCTTCGCCAACAAATTCGTCCAGCAGACAGGGTGCAAGATCCACCGCAAGGATGCGGGCTCGTCCAACCAGATGGTCGCATTAATGCGGACGGGCGGCGGAGGCGGCGGTGGCCAATACGACCTCGTCTCAGCCTCAGGTGATGCCAGCCTGCGCCTGATCCTGGGCGGCGACGTTCAACCGGTCAACGTCAATCTGATCCCGAGTTGGAAGGATTTCGTCTCGGTCTTCAAGTCGCCTGCGCACAACACCGTGAAGGGCGTGCATTACGGGGTCTCCGTACAGTGGGGCCCGAACACGCTCATCTACAACACGAAGAAGGTGAAGCCCGCCCCGACGAGTTGGGGCGGGCTCTACTCGTCGAAGTACAAGGACAAGATCACCGTCCCGAACAACCCGATTCAGATCGCGGACGCGGCCCTCTACTTGATGAAGTCGAAGCCGAGCCTGGGGATCACTGACCCGTACGAGCTGAACAAGTCTCAGTTCAATGCAGCCGTATCGCTGCTCAAGCAGCAGAAAAAGTTGCTCAAGCGGTACTGGAACTATGCTGCCGACGAGATCACCTCGATTGCGAACGGTGACGTCACGATCGGGGCGACGTGGCCCTACCAGACGCTCGCCCTACAGGCCAAGAAGATCCCTGTGAAGGAGATCATCCCCAGCGAGGGAGCGACGGGATGGGCCGACACGTGGATGCTCGCCAAGAAAGCGCCGCATCCGAACTGCGCGTACCTCTGGATGAAATACGTCACCACCCCTCAGGTGGAGGCAAAACAGGCGCTCGTCTTCGGCGAGACTCCGGTCAACCCGAAGGCCTGCCCGTTCATGAACAAGATCGAGGCCGGGTCATGTGCGAAGTACCATCTCAACCAGCCGCTCTCGTTTTACAAGCGAATCCACTTCTGGAAGACGCCGGTCCCCGACTGCGGTAACGGCAGCAAGGACTGCCAGGACTACAACGCCTGGCAAAAGGCGTGGGCACAGATAACCGGCTAGCGACCTAGCGTGGCGGTTGACGTCGTCAAGGCGGGCTCCCCTTTCATGGGAGCCCGCCGCCGCCTGTCGTCGGCCTTGTGGCGCCGGCGCTGGCTCAAGGCCGCGCTGTTGCTCACCCCGCCGCTGGCGGCGTTCGTCTTTGTCTATCTTGCGGCGCTCGTCTCGCTCTTCGTCTCCTCCTTCTGGAGCGTCGACGCGTTCACCGGCAAGCTCATCCATCACTGGACGCTTCAGAACTTCTCCGACCTACTCCATTCGAACGGCACGTACCTGCGCATCGCTGCGCGGACGATCGGCATAGCCGCGGCCACGACGATCACCGACGCGGTGCTGGCGTTCCCGCTCGCATACTTCATGGCACGACTCGCCGGGCGGCGCGCCCGCGGCCTCCTCTTCGTCCTCGTTCTCTTGCCGCTCTGGTCCAGCTATCTCGTCCGGATCTACGCCTGGCAGACGATTCTTTCGCACAACGGAGCGCTCAACTGGAGTCTCAATCGGATTGGACTTCCGGACGCGAACCTCGCCTACACCAACTGGGCGATGTGGATCGTGTTCTCGTACGTCTGGCTGCCGTTCATGATCATCCCCGTCTACGCTGCAGTCGAGAGGATCCCGGACAGCCTCATCGAAGCGTCGGGCGACCTCGGCGCACGCGGCGCTAGGACATTTCGCAGTGTCGTCCTCCCACTCGCCTTGCCCGGAGTGGTAGCCGGCTCGATTTTCACGTTCTCGTTGACGCTCGGAGACTTCATCACGCCGCTCCTCGTCGGCGGGAAAAGCTCGAGCTTCATCGGAAATGTCGTCGAGGACTTCATCGGGATCAACGGCAACATCCCGTTCTCGGCGGCGTTCGCGACAGTTCCGGTGCTCATAATGGCGGTGTATCTACTGATCGCGCGCAAGCTCGGCGCGTTCGAGGCGCTCTGATGGAAGGGAGGACTGCTCGGGGCGCTCTGCTCGGTTGGAGCCTGCTCGTCGTCCTCTTCCTGTGGATCCCCCTCGTGATCATCGCCGTGTACGCGTTCAACGCGTCGAATATCCAGGTCTGGCCCATCCCCGGTTGGACGTTCCACTGGTTCCGCGTCGCTTGGCACGACCCGGACGTTCGATCCGCGATGTGGCTCTCCGTCAAGGTGGGAATGCTGGCGACGGCCATCTCGCTGGTGCTCGGGACGATGGCGGCGTTTGCGATCCACCGGTTCCGCTTCTTCGGCCGGGAGTCCATTTCGTTTCTGCTGCTGCTCCCGATCGCACTTCCGGGGATCATCACGGGAATGGCGTTGAATTCCTTCTACGTCTTCGCCGGCGTCAGCTTCTCGATCTGGACGATCGTGATCGGCCACGCGACGTTCTGCATGGTCGTCGTCTACAACAATGTCCTCGCACGCTTGAGGAGGACACAGACCTCGCTCGTAGAGGCGTCCATGGATCTCGGAGCGGACGGCTGGCAGACGTTCCGTTTCGTCGTCTGGCCGGTTCTCTCGACCGCGCTCGTGGCGGGCG
Source organism: Gaiellaceae bacterium (assembly GCA_036824055.1). Taxonomy (GTDB): domain Bacteria; phylum Actinomycetota; class Thermoleophilia; order Gaiellales; family Gaiellaceae; genus 3-1-20CM-4-69-9. The sequence continues at coordinate 2,666 of DAITAW010000164.1, forward strand.
GCCTGCTGGCGTTCGCGCTGTCCTTCGACGAGGTGATCGTCACGACCTTCACAGCTGGGGCGCAGACGACGCTCCCGATCTTCATCCTCGACAATCTCCGCCAGGGACAGCAGCTTCCGATCGTGAACGTCGTCGCCTTTGTAGTGATTCTCTTGACGATCGTCCCGGTCGCGATCTCCCAGCGCCTGACCCGAGACACGGGTGTGCTCCGACGCAGCGCGCCAGTCGTCAAGGACGCGGAGAAACGCGAGATCGCCACGGTATAGGCTCGGAACACTCGGATAGGAGGAAAAGATGAGCGTCACGTTGTCCCATTACCAGAACTTCGTCGGCGGCGAATGGGTCGACGCGGCCGGCGGCGAGACCATGGAGGTGTTGAATCCGGCCACCGGCGAGACGATCGCCGAGGTGCCCCGCTCGAGCGCCGACGACGTCGACCGTGCCGTGCAGGCCGCGAAGAAGGCTCTACCGGAATGGCTCGAGACGACCCCAGGCGAGCGTGCCGAGATGCTCCTGAGGCTCGCCGATTCGCTCGATCACCACGCGGAGGAACTGGCCGAGCTGGAATCCCAGAACGTCGGCAAGCCCCTTTCGGCCGCGAGAGACGAGATGCCGGTGGCTTCGGACAACATCCGCTTCTTCGCGGGCGCAGCGCGAGTGCTGGAAGGCAAGTCCGCGGGGGAATACATGCGGGGCTACAGCTCGTGGCTTCGTCGCGAGCCGATCGGCATCGTCGGCGGCATTGCACCCTGGAACTACCCGCTGATGATGGCTGTCTGGAAGCTCGCTCCGGCTCTAGCCGCAGGCAACGTCCAAGTGCTGAAGCCATCCGAGCAGACGCCGCTCTCGACACTGCGGTTCGCACAGCTGGCCGCGGACATCCTGCCGGCAGGCGTGCTGAATGTCGTCACGGGCGACGGCGTGCCTGCGGGCGAGGCGATCGTCAAGCATCCGGATGTCCGGCTCGTGTCCCTCACCGGCGACGTCGAGACCGGCAAGATCATCGCGCGAACAGCTGCGGACACGCTCAAGCGCGTGCACCTCGAGCTCGGCGGCAAGGCACCTGTGATCGTGTTCGACGACGCGGACCCCGCGGCAGTCGCAGCAGGGATCAAGATCGGCGGCTACTGGAACTCGGGCCAGGACTGCACGGCGGCATCGCGTGTCGTCGCCGGCCCGAAGATCTACGACAAGCTGCTGGAGGAGCTCGTCCCTGCGGTGGAGTCCCTTCATGTCGGCGACCCTGCGGAGGGCGACGAGATCGAGATGGGGCCGGTGATCTCGAAGTCCCAGCAGGAGCGGGTACTCGGATTCCTGGAGCGCGCCAAGAAGGCCACCGTCCTCACGGGCGGTGAGTCGAACGGGAGCCGCGGCTTCTTCGTCAAGCCGACCATCGTGGTCGATGTCGGCCAGGAGGACGAGATCGTGCAGCGCGAGGTCTTCGGTCCGGTTGTGACCGTGCAGCGGTTCGCGGACGACGACCAGGCTCTCGCCTGGGCGAACGACGTCAACTACGGTCTCGCGGCATCGGTCTGGACGCGCGACATCGGACGGGCGCTGAATGCGGCGCGCAAGCTCCAGTTCGGGACGGTGTGGATCAACGACCACATCCCGCTGGTGAGCGAGATGCCGCACGGCGGCTTCAAGCAGTCCGGCTATGGCAAGGATCTGTCGGCGTACTC
>DAITAW010000165.1:0-4329 GCA_036824055.1 Gaiellaceae bacterium
AGCACTCAACTACTGGAAGTCCAGCTTCATGAAGACGATCGACGACGGGTTCATCCGACGCGGCGATCGACCGATTCGCTACGACGCCGTCGCCGATGAACGCGATCCTCACCCTCCTTGAGGAGGTCTGTTGTGGCTCCAGCAAAGGCCTGAAGCGGCGTTTTTCATAATGAACAATTTCAAGCGACTCACGCATCCCCGGGCGTCAGCCCGCCTTGCCAGTTCGCGCCCCAAACGCGTCCGTCGGGCGAGCTCGATAGTCTCTCGCCACGCGAGCTTGAGGTGCTGCGCCTTCGTCGCACAAGGACTCTCGAACGAGGAGATCGGCCAACGGCTGTTCATCTCGCGAGCCACCGTAAAAACGCACGTGGCGAGAATTCTGCAGAAGCTCACGCTGCGCGACCGCATCCAGGCTGTCGTCATCGCCTACGAGAGCGGGCTCATCCGGCCGGCGCCGAAGACGGAGCAAGCAGGTGCGACGGGCTCAATGTAATTGCGCACGCCTGGCGATTCGTGGTGCGTTGCGTCCGGAGATCGGCTGAGCGGGAGCGACGGGAATTGATGACGGGGCTTTACACCTCACGAGATCGAAATTCGGTGAGGCACCACGCCCCTTAAGGGTTCGATCCGGATCGGGTGGGCTCAGCGCGGGGCTGCGGCGTTTCGCCGGTCGCGGTAGTTCGTCATCTTCGCGCGGCTGCCGCAGCGGTTCATTTCGCACCAGCGGCGGCGGCCTGCTCGCGATCGATCGAGGTAGAGCAGCGAGCAGCTCGGGGCTGCGGCGCACTCGCGGATCAGTCTCCGGTCGGGGCTCGTCAGGAGCTCGGCCGCTTCGCGTGCGATGAGCGCGAGCGCTGCACGCACCGGATGCTCTGCGGCCCAGCGGCGTCGCAGTTTCGAGTCGACCTGCGGCGTGAGTGCCGGCAGCCGCGCCCATCGGTTTAGCTCACGAAGGTCGGCCGCCTTGGGCGCCTGGTCGCCGAGCGTTGCCCGGATGAGTCGGTTCAGGGTTTCGCGCAGTTGGCGCGCGTCGTGGAGATCCTCGTGGTCTGCCTCGGCTCCCGTGGGGAGCTCGGCCGCGGTGAGCCAGCGGTCGAGGTCGGCAGGCTCGCGCAGCCGCTCGACAGCGGAGCGGTGACGGTTTCCGAGTGTCGCGAGCAGATCGAGCGCGCGCTGGCCGGAGACGAAGCGGAAGGCCAAGTCGTCTGCGTTGTTGACCGCGCCGCTCACGGTCGTTACCCTATCAACAGGTAACATGACGAGGGAGGTTTGAGATGGGTGGTCGGGAGGTGCTGCTCGAGCCGGGCGAAGGCAGGTCCGTCTCGTTGCGCGGGACGCGCGTCAGCTTCAAGGTCGAGAGCGACCGGGCCGAGGGCGCGAGCTGGACCGAGTGGGAGGCGGTGTCCGGCTTCGACACCGGGCTACATGTGCATGAGCGGCTCGAGGAGACCTGGTACGTGCTCGACGGCGAGCTCGAGTTCCACGTCGGTGACGAAACGTTTCGCGCGACCAAGGGCGCGTGCGTGTTCGTCCCGCCGCAGGTTCCGCATGCGTTCGCGAACCGAACCGAGACGGCTGCGAGGTTCCTGCTCGTGATGTCGCCGGCCGGCCATGACCGCTACTTCGACGAGCTCGCAGAGATCCTCGCGGCCGACGGTCCGCCAGACAGCGATGCGATCGCCGACCTCCGCCGCCGCTACGACACGACGCAGCTCTCATCGCTCGTCGCCTGACCGACCGACTCCTGACGCAGGCGTCTTGAAGGCGCTACCGGTTCGGAGTGTTCTCGTCGAACCAGCCGTGGGGGCCGATCGCGGCGCCCCTCGGGCATTCAGGTAAGGGCCAGGCGCGCGGCCCTTTGCAGGTCGGGCAGATCGTCCGGCAGCGGCGGTTCCTGCTGCTCCATCTCGTGGAGGATTTCGAGCAGTTCCTCCGTGAGGGGGCCGTCCAAAACTGCGACTGCCGCGATCGCCGCCCTGATCTTCCTACGAAGCTCCCTGTAGCGCTCGCTGTGATCAAGTGACCAGTTGGACACGAACAGCGCGCTGTCCTCGCTGACTTGAGAGCGCTCTCTTCCCATCAAGTCGAAGTTCACATTGCCCAAGGGCCTCCCACCCTACTCCTGCAGTCCGCAGCCGCTCAGCTCGCGAACGAGGCGACCGCGGCCGCCCCGCTAGGCCCCGGGGCAGACGCCGTAATGCGTGTCGCACTTCCGCCAAAAAGCGACGGCGATGCGTTTCCGATATGGGGTTACCGCCGAGGTCGGCCGGCCAATCGCGGAGGCTTGAGTGCTCGGCGCCGAGGTGTTCGCCCCCGTGCCGGTCTGAGCACGACGCAGACCAGCGTGCCGCTGCGCCGGTCCGCCGCGCCGATCGCAGAAGGGTTAAACGAGCGCCCGAAGCGGCCCCCTCAGACTCGACTTCGAGGGGCCTGCAGACGACTGCCCCAGGTTCGTTTCTCGCTGGCCAGGTCTGCCAAACTCTTGCGACGCAAAGCCTCAGAGCCAGGGATAGCGCCGCGGACTCCGAGCGCCGATTCCTTTCTTTGCGCACAGAACGCGCATCTGTGGCCATGGTCGACCTTGGAACACTCCTCACCTATCGGGGACGCCTGCACGTCGTCGTGGGAGTCACACCGATGGATGCAACGCCGCGGCTTCTCGAGCTCGAGGACGTCGAGAGCGGGCGCATCCGTCACGTCGAATGGACCGACCCGGGACTCGACACCAGCCCGAGCGGGGCTCGTGATCGCGAGGACCCAACCGACGAGCAGCCGAGCGACTAAGGAAGGAGTCCAGAACGGCTCGCGCGGAGGTACTTACGGTTCGCCTGATGGCGCGCCCGTCTTTACCGGTTACGTCGAACGAGCAAATGTGATATCGCGCGCGCCTACATGCTACGCGTCCCCGTGCACCTGTTACACCTGTGGTGTCACGAAGAGGCGGTGCGCACCGTCGCGTCACGTCCGCGCGCGACTAATAGTTGCGGGGCGGCCGCCGTCATTTCGCCGCGACGCGGCAGCGAGCGCGAGATTCCGCGAGGGAAGCGCGCGGAGCCGCAGACTGCGAACGAACGCCTCCTCGGGACGCTGCGTCCATTGCCGCAAGAGGTTCAGGTGGTCCCGGGTCATGACTTAACAACGGAAATAGGGTGTTAGAGGATGCGCGCTCCGAGCGCACGGTGCCGCCCGCGACGACGAGACCCTGCTTCGGCAGGCCGCGGACCGGTTCGAGGCGATCGGCCTCGACTGGCACGCCGGCCAAACGCGGAAACTCATCTCCCACCTCTGAGAAGCGGGCGGCTGCGGAGAGGAGCCTCGCACGAGGCTCGTGGCCTGCGCCAGCGTCCGGGACTGTCCCCCGAGCGCGTCTGGAAGTCCATGCACATCAGTGTCGGCTCGGGGCAGAGTTCGCGCGCCCGTCCTGCGCGTCTCGATGCATGCACAGTGCCTATTGTTCGCGGCGATGAACGAGGCGGATGCGTTGGCCCTGGTGGACGAGGTAGAGGCGGCCTGGAACACGCACGACATGAAGCGGTTTGCGGCCTGCTTTGCTGCGGATGCCGATTTCGTCAATGTCGCGGGCGTGTGGCTCCGGGGTCGCGACGAGATCGAGCACAAGCACGCGGCCAGCCACGCCGGGAGGTTCAAGAACAGCACGATGCGGCTGCAGGTTGCGGCCGCGAAGGAGATCGATCCTGGCATCGGAGTCCTTCACGTCACGTGGCAGCTCGACGGTCACAGCGAAAGCGGGCCGAGAAAGACGGCCGATACGCGGCGTGGCATCTTCTCGTGGACCGTGCGCGAGCGTAGTGGGCAACTGGAGATCGTGTCGTCCCACAACACCGATGTGCTGAATCCGGCTTCGGACAACGCGGTCGCGCCGACCCAGTAACCGCGGACCGCCTGCCTCGCCTGCGCGAGCGTCCTCTCGTCCGAAGAATTTTTGCCCAAACTTTTGCCCACCTGAGGTGATCTGAGCTGATCTGAGCCGATCGAGTATCGCCAAATCATGGGCTTTGTCATGTTGCCTGACCTAGCAACGCACGTCATAACCTGAGCTGACCCAGCGCGTCGGAGAACACCTCAGGTGAGAAAACCCCGGAAGCCGCTCTTTCTCCGCTCGTGCTAGCTCATGCGTCGCGGCAGAACGAAGTGGGAGGGAGCAAAACCACCGACATCTGAGGCGTTTCGATCTTAATCTCGCCGAGCGGCGGGTGCGCATCAGTGCGTTGCTTCGCTGCTCTGGCGAGAGGACCCTCGCCCAGGCAGGTGTACTGACGCGGCGCGGCGTCTGGCGTCGCGCATCCGCTTGGCAGAATCCTCATGTCG
>DAITAW010000166.1:0-4323 GCA_036824055.1 Gaiellaceae bacterium
CAGGATCCAAATCTTCGACACGACCCTTAGAGACGGCGAGCAATCGCCGGGCATCACCCTGCGGCCGGAAGAGAAGGTAGAGGTCGCGGAGCAGCTCGAGCGGCTCGGCGTCGACGTGATCGAAGCCGGGTTCGCTGCCGCGTCTCCCGGCGACTTCGAGGGCGTCTGTGCCGTCGCGGCCGTCGCCCGTCGCGCAACGGTCGCCTCCCTCTGCCGTACGCGGCGTGAGGACATCGATGCTGGCGCCGAGGCCCTCCGGGACGCTCACCGCTCTCGTATCCACATCGTCCTGGCGACGAGCCCGATCCACATTCAGAAGAAGTTGCGGCTCACTCCTGACGAGGTCGTCGCGCAGGCCGCCTGGGCAGTCGCCTACGCAGGTGCCTGCGCCGACGAGGTCGAGTTCTCATGCGAGGACGCGACCCGTTCCGACCCTGGGTTCGTTGCGCGCGTGTGCCGCGAAGTGATCGCCGCAGGGGCGGGCGTCGTGAATCTCCCCGACACGGTCGGCTTTGCACTCCCGAACGAGTACGCATCGTTCTTCGGCGAAGTCAGGCGCTTTTGCCCCGAGCTCGACACCGTGACGCTCTCCGCGCACTGCCACGACGACCTCGGTCTCGCGGTGGCCAACTCCCTCGCCGCTGTCGAGGCCGGGGTCGGGCAGGTCGAGTGCACGGTGAACGGGATTGGCGAGCGCGCTGGAAACGCGGCGCTCGAGGAGATCGTCATGGCCCTGCGTGTCCGCCACGACAGTCTCGGCGTCGACACCGGCATCGACCCCGGTCAGATCGTTCCGGCCTCCGCGCTCATCTCTCGGTTGACCGGCTACGACGTTCCGCCGAACAAGGCCATCGTTGGCGCCAACGCGTTCGCACACGAGGCGGGCATCCATCAGGACGGCCTGCTGAAGGACACGGCGACCTATCAGATCATCGAGCCGAAGGAGCTGGGCCTCGCGATGACCCTGCCCCTCGGGAAGCACTCGGGCCGGCACGCGTTCGCACGGGCCTGCGCCGACGCGGGTCTGCAGCTCGACGAGGAACTGCTGAACCGGGCATTCATGCGGTTCAAGGCGCTTGCCGATACGGGTCAGCATGTCTCACTCGACGCGTTGTTCGTAGAGGTGACGGCCGCATGAGTCAAAACGCTTACACGGTCGTCTGCTTGGCGAGGCACGGGATCGGCCCAGAAGTCATGGCCGAAGCGAGCCGCGCGCTCACCGCCGTCTCGCTCCAGCACGGCTTCCACGTCGACGAGCGGCACGTGCCGTTTGGAGCCGACGCGCTGACGCGCTTCGGCCGGTCGTTTCCGCTGTCGTCTCGGAGCGCGCTGCTCGGAGCCGACGCGGTGCTCGTCGCAGCGAAGAGCGACGCCGCGCTGACGGCGCTCGAAGCCGACCTCGATCTCCGCACATCGATCTCCCGCGTTCGCTACGAGGGGCGCGCCGAGCTCTCGATCCTCGCGCCGCTCGGCGCCGAGGCCTGGGAGTGGACGCTCGACCGGGCCTTCACGCTCGCGTGCGAGAGCCGCGGCCGGATCACCCTCGTCGGCGTCGACGAGAGCTGGGAGCACGAAGCCGCGCAACTCGAGCGGCGTCACGACGGGCTGCAGATCGAACGGCTCACGCCGCAGGCCGCGATGCGCCCGCTGATCTTCACGCCGGAACGCTTCGACGTCGTCGTCTGCGTGCCCGAGCTCTCCCGCACGGCGGTCGACGTCGCCGCCAGCCTTGCCGACGGGAGAACCGTCGCGTGGGGCCGGCTCGCTCCGACCGCACCAAGCATCTTCGGTCCTGCGCACGGTGTCGCCGACTCGCTCGCAGGCCATGGCGTCGCCGATCCGAGCTCGATGCTGCTCGCCGCCGCGCTGATGCTGGCCGAAGGACTCGGCGAGCGCAGCGGCGCAGCGACACTCGCCGGCGCGGTCGGCCTCGCAGGCGATGCTCGCCGTCCTTCCACCCGCGGCCATGCCGACCTCGTGCTCTCGCACCTACCGGTGACTGCGGCCAACGCGGAGTTCTACCGGGAGGAAGCATGCGGATGAACGGTGCCGATGCCCTACTTCGCTCCCTCGAGGCCGAAGGCGTCGAGGTCGTCTTCGGAATCCCGGGCGGAGCGATTCTGCCGACCTACGACGCGTTCGCACGCGGGACGACCATCCGGCACGTCCTCGCACGCCACGAGCAAGGCGCAGGACACATGGCGGAGGGCTACGCGCGCGCGTCCGGTCGCATCGGCGTCGCGATCGCGACCTCGGGGCCGGGCGCCACCAATCTCGTCACGCCGATCGCAGACGCGTGGATGGACTCGACTCCACTCGTCTGCATCACCGGCCAAGTGCGCTCGCATCTGATCGGGACGGACGCCTTTCAGGAGTGCGACATCACGGGAATCACGATCCCGATCGTCAAGCACTCGTGGCTGGTGAAAGACGTCAAGGAGCTGCCCCACGTGATCAAGGCCGCGTTCCACGTCGCACGCACGGGCCGTTGCGGTCCGGTGCTCGTCGACATTCCCCGTGACGTTCAGGAGGCCGAGCTCGACTTCGAATATCCGGACGCGGTCGACCTTCCGGGCTGGCGGCCGCCGCGTCGAGGTCATCCGCGTCAGATCCGCGAGGCGGCGACCCGCATCGCCGCCGCCGAGCGCCCGGTGCTCTACGTGGGAGGCGGTGTCGTCAACGCCGACGCGTGCTCCGAGCTCCTCGAGCTTGCGGAGCATGGGCGGCTGCCGGTCGTGACGACGCTGATGGCGAAGAGCTCATTTCCCGAGACGCACGAGCTGCACTTCGGCTGGCCCGGCATGCACGGGCCGAAGTGGTCGAACTGGGCCCTGAACAAGTGCGACGTGCTCGTGGCCGTCGGCGCGCGCTTCGACGACCGTGTCACCGGCAAGCTCGCCTCGTTCGCCCCCGGCGCCACGGTCGTTCACCTCGACATCGATTCCGCCGAGATCGACAAGCTCCGCCACGCCGACGTCCCCGTCGTCGGCCCGCTGAAGAGCGTGCTGGCGGATCTCGGCCGCGAGCTGCTGGAGCTCAGCCGCCCCGACTCGACGGAGCCGTGGCTCGCTCAGCTCCGTCGCTGGCGTGAGGAGGCTCCGCTGCGGTACGGCAACGGCGGCGGCCAGATGAAGCCGCAGCCCGTGCTCGAGACGCTGCAGCGCCTGACGGCCGAGCGTGACGACATCGTCTGGACGACCGGCGTCGGGCAGCATCAGATGTGGGCGATGCAGTACCTCCTCTGCGACCGCCCGCGCACGTTCATCACGTCGGGCGGGCTCGGCACGATGGGCTACGGCATCCCTGCGGCGATCGGCGCGAAAGCGGCACGGCCGGACGCAACGGTGATCTGCGTCGACGGCGACGGCTGCTTCCAGATGACGCAGCAGGAGTTGGCGACGTCCGTGCTCGAGAAACTTCCGATCGTCGTCGTCCTGATCAACAACGGCCACCTCGGCATGGTCCGGCAGTGGCAGGACATGTTCTTCGAGGAGCGGTTCTCGCAGATCGAGCTCACACACCACCTCCCGGACTATGCGGCGCTGGCGGAGGCCTACGGCGGCCGCGGTTTCGTCGTCGACCAGGAGGAGGATCTCGAGGCGACGCTCGCCGAGGCGATCGCGTGCGGCCGCACCGCGGTGGTCGACTGCCGCGTCGACGCGCACGAGCACTGTTTCCCGATCATCCCTGCGGGCGCCGCCGCCCTCGACCTCGTCGAGTACCCGGGCGAGCACGAATCCGAGTCGGTGTCGGCATGAAACACACGTTGGCAGTCCTCGTCGAGAACAAGCCCGGCGTCCTCGCCCGAATCTCCAACATGTTCGCGCGGCGCGGCTTCAACATCGAGAGCCTCGCCGTCGGGACAACTGAACGGCCGGAGATCTCCCGCGTGACGCTTCGGGTCGACTGCGACGACACGTCGCTGGCGCAGATCGAGAAGCAGATGCACAAGCTCGTGAACGTGCTTCGGATCACCGAGCTCACCCCGGGCGACTCGATCGAGCGTGAGCTCGCCCTGATCAAGGTCACCGCGCCGCCCGCGCGACGCACCGAGCTGATGGCGCTGGGCGAGGTCTTCCAGGCGCGCGTCGCCGACCTGGGCCCGGACTCGATCGTCTTCGAGCTCGCCGGCGCGCCCGAGGAGATCGACTCGTTCGAGGAGCTCCTCCGGCCCCACGGTGTGAAAGAACTCGTCCGAACCGGACGCGTCGGTCTCAGCCGCGCGTCCTCCAAATCGACCATCAGGCGCCGCCAGCTCGTGCTGCGCTGACGAAAGGAGTTCCGTTGGCAACCATCCACCGCGAAGGAAACGTCGACCTGCTT
>DAITAW010000167.1:0-4296 GCA_036824055.1 Gaiellaceae bacterium
TGTCGCGGTTCCGCCAGAAGACGACATGCCGGGAGTGGCACAGGGACGGTTCTGTCACGCGCTCGACGAGCTTCTTACGCGAACTTGAGTCGTCGTGCTAGCCGGACTGTCCTTCGCCGAGCGTGAAGACCGTCACCCCGGTCGTCGGGCTCGTAGGCGTGAAGACGACCTGCGGCGAGCCCGGGACGGTCACGACGACGCCCTCCGGTTTGCCGGTGCTGAACCCGGCCGGGCCGAGGTTACAGTCCACCTCGATCAGGACGTTTTTGATCTGTGGCTTGCCGTTGGGCGTGACGGTGGCGTGCATGATCAGAGTGCCGCCCCGGTAGACGCCGTGGCTTGTGCCGGGCGTCCAGCTGACGACGTCGGTCGCCCGCCACGTTCCGGTCGCGACCAGCGTCGCCGGCGGTCCGGTGCCGGCCACGAAGTGGTCGAAGGTTCCGCCGCCGCTCGCGCGGTTCCCGTTGAAGTTGCCGTCGCCCTGGATGATCAGCCGATCAGCCGTGCCTGCCACTTGATCCAGGACAAGAAAGTGGAAGCCGGCGCGGCCATTCTTCGCCGCCGGACGATGCGGCTTGCCCTTGCCATGCCCGCCGGTCGCCCCACCAACCAGCAGCGCGAGCAGCGCCACCGCAGCGACCAGCGTGAGCGCGATCAGCCGCCCACTACCTCTCAGTCTCATCTCCACTCCTCCCCTCGACTTCCTTTCCGTTTCGCCTCATCCACGTAGACGCCGTCGACCTCCCAAACCCGCTTGTTGCAATTCGCGCGAGCCAACCGTATACGGTCGCTGGCTCGTACAGGGCGATCTGGGCCCGTCGTACGCCTGGCGAAAGTACGCGTCTTCAGCGCCTCCTATGAGCATCTGCGAGCCCGAAACAGCTTGAACGCCATTCCCGGTGGCTCACAGCCCAAATTTTGGGCGCGCGGAGAGAGCATCTAAGCCGACGTGCTTCTGCCCCGATCGCGAACGACATCGACTGAGCAGCTCTTTCGACGGCAGACACGACCGGTGCGTAAAATCAGCTCGTCCGAGCTGAGCCGTTGAGTCTTCAGGGAGACACGGAGCTGGCGTCGTCGGTTGATCTGAGGACGCCGTCGAGGATCGTCACCGCGCGGCCGCTCACGATGACGCGATCGCCGCTCAGTTCGACGCCGACCAGTCCTGATCTTGCAGAGGCCTGCAGGCCCAGGAGCGATGTCTGACCGAGCCGGTCGGCCCAGTATGGGGCGAGGACGGTATGGGCGCTGCCGGTGACGGGGTCCTCGTTGATGCCCACGTTAGGAGCAAAGACGCGGGAGACGAAGTCATATGGCTGCTCCGGGTCGGCGACGGCAGTCACGATGACGACGTCGGCGGGGAGCCGGGCGATTCCCGCGATGTCCGGGCTTAGCTTGCGGACCGCACGCTCCTCGTCGACGAGTGCGAGCAGGTAGTTGTTGCCGCTGCGGCCGGTCCACTCCACCGCCGTACCGAGCGCGTCCGCGATCCCGGCCGGCGGGTCGATCTCCGCCGGCGGCCAAGCCGGAAAGTCCATCGCGAGCGAGCCGTCTTCCCGCTTGCTGACCGTCAGCACGCCACTGCGGGTAGCGAACCGGATCGGGCTTCCGACTCCGTCCTCGAGCAGGCAGTGCGCAGAAGCGAGCGTTGCGTGACCACAGAGATCGACCTCGACCGCTCCCTGCGTGAACCAGCGCAACCGGAAATCGGCTTCCGCCAGCCTCTCTCGAATGACGAAGCCGGTGTCGGACAGGTTCGTCTCGCGCGCGACCGCAGCCATCCAGTCATCCGACGGGCTTTGATCGAGCATGACCACCGCTGCGGGGTTGCCGCTAAACGGCTTGTCGGTAAACGAGTCAACCGTCCTCAGGCGCACTTCGGCCACCCCGCCGAGGTTAACGCACAGAACGGCAGCGGCAGAAGCGAGCGCCTCGCCCCAACTGTCCTGTCCGACGTCGGGCCGATTAGGCTCACCGCGATGGGAAGAATCGAAACTCGACTCGTTGAGCTTGGTCTGACGCTACCCGCGCCGATCCTTCCGCCGGGCAACTACGAGCTCGTGAAGGTTCATGCCGGACTCGCGTACATCGCCGGCCATGGGCCCTTCGACGGGCCGACACCGCTTGTTCAGGGCGTCGTCGGCCGCGACCTGACACTCGACGAGGGCTATCGAGCAGCTCGCCTGACCGCTCTTTCGATGCTCGCTTCGCTCAAGCATGAGCTCGGAGAACTCGATCGGGTGACCGAGTGGATTCGAGCCGTCTGCTACGTCTACTGCGAGCCCGGCTTCGCACAAAACGCAGCTGTCACCAACGGCTTCAGCGACCTCATCGTCGAACTGTGGGGCGAGGCGGGACGCCACGCACGCTCCTCCCCAGGGCAAGGCCCTTCCCCGCTGAACGTCCCAGTGATCGTCGACGCGATCGCGGCCGTCGCGTAGACCGCGCGCAGCTATGGATCGAGCCAGGATCGAACTCGCGCATTCGGGCGCGCACTGACACGGGTCCGAATCTGGTCGCTTTGGGAGCGTGTGCCCGAGTTCAAGGCACCTTGACGAGTGGAGGCGCAAGATCAAACGGTGTCGCGTTTTGCGGGAACGACGACACCCGGACCACCTTCGGATCAGTCTTCAAGGGCGCGCAGTTGTCGCTCCTTTTATCGCTTTCCTCATCCGGGCTCGGCGGCAGCGGCGAGACGGGGGTTCCCAGCCGATCTGTCATGGGCAGCGGCCGCTAACGCCTTCAAGCGCGAGTTCCGTGTCGGCAAAGGGCTCGCTCGCGTCGCTCGGCTGTTGCTTCTCGAAGAGTCTCTCGGTCCGGGCTGGACCCGGCTTTGCTTCGCTCCAGGTCGCGGCGGGAAACCGCGCGGTGACGCGGAAGGCGGGCGTGACGGTTGTCGTTTCTGCTTTGCCGCGACGCGCCTTGGTGTCACCGGGGTCAACGAGCTCGTAGCGCATAATCACCCAGCGCCCGCGTCCGTAGATCAGGTCGTGCAACCAGCTGTCGTCGTCGACGTGCCAGAATCCGTACAACTCGTTGTCACCAGCGAGCATCTTGTATTCGGGCTTTGTGCGTTGAGAGAGCTGAACCGACGCGGGAATGGCAAATAGCTGCGCACGGAACCGCAGCAGCTGGTAGTGGCCCTCAGGTACGAGGAAAACGAAGTCGCGGCCGGCAGTGACGTTCGGGTCGAGGCGCTTTCCGTCACCGACGAACTTGCCGGCGGCCAGCACGCTCGGAGATTCCTCGCGAACGTCGGCCATGAATCGGATCCGCTGAGGGTCCGTGAGGAAGCCGTTGAAGAAACTGGCGACGCGACTCACCGTCGGCGCGCGAGCGCAACGGATGACGCGCGAGCCGGTCAGCGTGTACGCCGACCCGATCACCGACACGCTCCTCCCGCCGATGTCCTCATAGCCGACGCTCGCTCGGATCACATCGAAGCCAGCCTGTCGTCCGACTACACGCAGGCCCACGTTCAATGCCACTGCGCGCCCAGCGTGGGAGGGGACATACCGGTTTTGGTACCAGAATTCCCAGAGGCCGATGGTCGTTCCGATCAGCGTAAGCGCAACGGCTCCGCCAACGTGGGCAAGCGTGACCCGGATGTCGCTTCCAAAGACGAGCAATCCGAGTATCGCCATGACCATGAACGCCAGTGCGGCAATGACCACGACAAGCCGCTGCACGCCGACGGTACGGATACCCGAGAAGAACACGTAGACGCCCAGGAGAAACAACACGAGGAAGGCGACGAGCACGATCGGCCTGCACGGCGGACGCTTCCCACCGCTCCAGGCGCCACGCCTGCCGAGGCGAACAAGGTCGTAGACGCCCACGAACAGCACGACGCCGATGACGAGCAAAACAGAACTGATCAGCGTGACGCCGAAGGGTGCTTGAGCAAGCGAGGCGTCATGGATGCCGACGACCATCGCCGCCGCACCTACCATCAGGAAAGACGCTGCGAACCCGTAAATCGCGACGAAAAGCTTCACAGCATCGGATCCGCTACGGAAGCGCCCCACGGGGCCGTGAGGACGTCAGTTGCGATGTACGCGACAGGTGTCACTGCGGGAGCATTCCTGGTGCGACGGGAGGCGCCGGCCGCAGCGAACGGCGCGATATCGACCCGCTGAGTCTCTCGCGCGACGCCCTCAAAAACAAGCAAGGCCCGCATTGTGGGCCTTCGAGAGAGCGGATGATGAGACTCAAAACTCCTGCGTCCGCTCATCCCCCAAACGGGGGCGCGGTGACCACGGACGACGACCGCAAGGTTCTGTCGCCTTTCCAACA
>DAITAW010000168.1:0-4188 GCA_036824055.1 Gaiellaceae bacterium
CCGGTGTCGCTCGAGAAGCCGGTCGGCGACGAGGACGAGTCCGAGTTCGGGCACTTCCTCACCGACGCGAACCTGCCGCTACCGGACGAGGAGGCCGAGATCACGATGCGCAAGGAGACGCTGCGCAAGATCCTCTGCACGCTCTCGAGCCGTGAGCGTCAGGTGCTCGAGCTGCGTTACGGGCTCGACGGCCAGCACCCGCGGACGCTGGACGAAGTCGGGCGGACGTTCAACGTCACCCGCGAGCGCATCCGGCAGATCGAGAACCAGAGCCTGAAGAAGCTCCGGGCCCTCGCCGACGCAGTCAAGTTGCGCGAAGTCGCCTGACAAAGAGGTCTTGTGCCCTCGCCGAAGCGAGGGCACACTGGCCGATTCCGAGGTACACCAGAAAGGGGTTCACATGAGGACTGCTACCGCGTTGTTCGCGGCTCTCGGCCTGGCGCTCGCCGTGGCGGGAGGCGGAGGTGCCGCGAACGCCAACTCGGCGGCTAGGGTCTGTCCCGGCTCGCCAATCGGGACTGCGTCGTGTCACGCGCTCGTCGTGACTGACGGAGTCGGAAACCCGAATGCAACGTCGTCGCCGACGGGACTGTCTCCGGCGCAGATCAAATCCGCCTACAGCTTCTCTACTAGCTCCACGGCGGGGGCCGGGAAGACGATCGCGATCGTCGACGCCTACGACGATCCGACAGCTGAAAGCGACCTTGCCGCTTTCAGCAGCCAGTACGGCCTGCCGCCCTGCACCGCCGGCTGCTTCACGAAGGTCGACCAGACCGGCGGTACGAGCTATCCGCGCAAGGATTCGGGCTGGGCGCTCGAGATCTCGCTCGACATCCAGTGGGCCCATGCGATCGCGCCCGGTGCCCACATCCTGTTGGTCGAAGCTTCGTCGAACAGCTTCGCGAATCTCCTCGCGGCCGAGGACTATGCGAAGGCTCATGCCCAGTATGTGTCGAACAGCTGGGGCGGCTCGGAGTTCAGCGGCGAATCGTCGTACGACTCGCATTTCGTGGGGTCCAACGTGAGCTTCTTCGTCTCCTCTGGTGACAGCGGCTTGCCTGCGCAGTATCCGTCGGCCTCGCCGAACGTCATCTCCGTCGGCGGCACGACGCTGACCTTCTCCGGTCAGACCTTGGTATCGGAGACCGGTTGGAGCGGCTCGGGGGGCGGTTGCAGCGCCTACGAGACCGCGACGAGTGCACAGGATGCGTTCGCGACGTTTGCACAAGCCGGCTGCGGGACCAAGCGTGGAACGCCGGACGTCTCCCTCGATGCCGACCCGGCGTCGGGAGTATCGGTGTACGACACCACGCGCTACCAGGGCCAGGCTGGCTGGTTCCGAGTCGGCGGCACGAGTGCCTCGTCGCCGATGTGGGCCGCCCGCTCCGCCGATGCAGGAGCGGTCGTCAACTCTGCGTACGTGTACACGAACAGTCCCATCACGTACCGCGACATCACCTCCGGCAACAACGGGGCCAATGCTGTCGCCGGTTACGACCTCGTGACCGGCCGCGGTAGCTGGACCGGCTCAACGCCGTAACACCTAGAGCTGGGCCGCCTCGCGCACGCGGGGCGGCCCGCTTTCCTTAGACTCCGCGCGCGTGGAGCAAACCTGGCTCGAGGAGCTGCGCGAGTTCATCGCCATCCCCAGCGTGAGTGCGGATCCGGCGCATCAAGATGATGTGCGCCGTGCCGCCGAGTGGGTGCGCGACTTCGTCAAGCGTGCGGGCGGGGAGGCCGAGCTCGTCCCGTACGGCGAGCGTGACCTCGTCATCGGCGACATTCCGGCGAATGCAAACGGCGGGGGCACCGCACCGACTGTGATGATCTACGGCCACTTCGACGTCCAGCCGCCCGCTCCGCTCGACCTCTGGGAGACGCCGCCGTTCGAGCTGTCCGAGCGCGACGGCTGGTACTACGCGCGCGGCATCGCCGACGACAAGGGCCAGCTCTACAGCCTCCTGAAGGCGGCTCAGCTGCTGCGAGAGCAGAACGCGCTCCCGGTGAACATCAGGGTCGTCTCGGACGGCGAGGAGGAGATCGGCGGCCACTCGGTCGTGGACTTCCTCGAGGCGGACGAGCGGGGCGCCGACGTCTGCATCATCTTCGACGGTGGCATGACGCGCGCCGAGCAGCCCGAATTCGGGCTCGCTACGCGCGGCCTCGTCGCCTTCCAGCTCAAGGTCCGGACCGGCGAGCGCGACATGCACTCCGGGTATTACGGCGGCGCGGCGCTCAACGCGATCCACGTGCTGATGGACGGACTGTCGGCCGTGACCGCCCGCAACGGATTGCTGCCCGACCAGCTCCGCGTGGGCCGGGCGCCGCTGAGCCAGGCCGAGGTCGACAGTCTCGAGAGCCTGCCGAAAGGCTGGGAGCTCCTCGACGACGCAGGCGCCACTCCGCTCGACGCGAAGGCGGAGGAGGATTTCTACGATCGCACGTGGGCCGAGCCCTCGCTCGACGTCAACGGCATCCGCGGCGGCAAGCCCGAGTTCGTCAACACGACGCTGATCGTCGAGGCCGAGGCGCGCTTCACGATCCGGCTCGCACCGGGTCAGGATCCGGAGACGATCGCCGCTTCGGCGGAGAAGCTCATCCGCGCGGCGATGCCTGAGACGGCGCAGGTCGAGCTGATCCGCGAAAACTCGGCGGCGCCCGGCGTCTTCTCCTCGGACTCGCCCGCGATCCAGCTCGGGATGGAGGCGTTCAAGAGGGCGACCGGAGTGCGTCCGCTGCTCGTGCGCGTCGGCGGCACGCTGCCGATCTATCCGGCGCTCGCAGCGAAGGGCATCCCGACGATCGGAACCGGTTTCGCGCTGCGCGAGAGCAACGTCCATTCGCCGAACGAGCGGCTGCGCGTCCAGGACATCGATCGTGCGGTCGCGGCCGCAACGGAGCTCTACCGAGGTCTGGCCGCTCTTGGCTGATACGCGGTATCCGACGCCGATCGCCGCGGAGCTCGCCGACGACGTGCTCGAGCGGTTCCTGCGGTACGTCCAGGTCGACACGCAGTCGGACGCCGACTCCGAGACCTATCCGAGCACGATGAAGCAGCTCGACCTCGCCAAGATGCTTGCGGAGGAGCTGCGCGACATCGGGCTCGAGGACGTCGAGTTGACGGAGCACGGCTACGTCTTCGCGACGCTGCCCGGCACAGCCGGCCCGACGGTGGGGCTGATCGCCCACGTGGACACGAGCTCAGACGAATCCGGCACGAATGTGAGGCCTCAGGTCGTTCGCAACTACGACGGCGGCGACATCTTCCTCCCAGGCGACAAGCGAAAGGTGTTGCGCCCGAGCGAGAACCCCATCCTCGCGGAGCGCGCAGGGCACGACATCGTCACCACCGACGGCACGACGCTGCTCGGCGCGGACGACAAGGCCGGCGTCGCCGAGATCATGGGCGCGGTCGCCTATCTGGCGGCCCACCCAGAGATCGAGCACGCTCCGATCCGCGTCGGCTTCACCGTCGACGAGGAAGTGGGACGCGGCGTCGATCATTTTGACATCGAGGACTTCGGCGCGGACTTCGCGTACACGCTCGACGGCTCCGAGATCGGCCGCATCGACGACGAGACGTTCTCCGCATCTGAGGTGCGCATCCGGATCGAGGGACACAGTGTCCATCCGGGTACGTCGAAAGGAAAGATGGTCAACGCGATCAAGCTCGCCGCGAAGATCGTGGAACGTCTGCCTCGGGACGATCGCTCGCCGGAGACGACGGAGGGGCGCGAAGGATTCGTTCATCCGACGCGGATCGTGGGCACGACCGCCGAGGCCGAGCTGCGCTTCATCGCGCGCGACTTCGATGCCCAGAAGCTCGCGGAGCACGAGCAGCTCCTGCGCCGGCTCGCAGACGAACTGGCCGCGGAGGAACCGCGTGCGGACATAACGGTGACCGTGGAGGAGAGCTACCGGAACATGAAGGAGTTCCTCGACGCCGATCCCGCCGTGACCGAGGCTGCGGACGAAGCTGCGCGCCGCGCCGGCATGGAGCCCTGGCGCGAGCCGATCCGGGGCGGCACCGACGGCTCGATGCTGAGCGCGCGGGGGCTGCTGACGCCGAACATCTTCACGGGCGCCCATCAGTTCCACTCCGTGTTGGAGTGGGCGTCGGTTCAGGACATGGCTGCGTCGGCCGCGACGATCGTGGAGCTCGTGAAGCTGTGGGCGGAGCCCGACTGG
>DAITAW010000051.1:0-17574 GCA_036824055.1 Gaiellaceae bacterium
CGCTTCTACCGAGACTGGGTCGCGGATGCGCCGGACGACCTGATGACGATCGTGGTGCACAGGAAGGCGCCGCCGCTGCCGTTCGTCCCGGCGGAACTGCACGGGAAGCCGGTCGTGATGGTGATCGTGTGCTGGGCCGGCGACCCGGAGGAGGGCGAGAAGTTCATCAAGCCGCTGCGGGAGTTCGGGAATCCGGTCGCGGACGTGTGCATGGTGAAGCCGTATCTGACGCACCAGGCGATGCTCGACCCGAGCTTCGTGCCGCAGCGTTGGTACTACTTCAAGAGCTGCGACGTCGCGGAGCTGAGCGACGAGATCATCGACATCACGATGGAGCGGTCGCTGCAGATCAAGTCGCCGCTGACGTCGTTCCCGATCTGGCAAATGGGCGGAGCAATCAGCCATGTCGGCGACGACGACACGGCATTCCATGGCCGGGGCGCAGCGTTCACGTACAACATCGGCGCGGCGACGGAGACGGCGGAGGGCTTCGACGAGGAGCGCGAGTGGGTGCGGAACTTCTGGTCAGCGCTAGAACCGTGGCACGAGGGCGTGTATGTGAACTTCCTCGGCGACGAGGGGGCGGATCGGGTTCGGCAGTCCTACGGGGCGGAGAAGTTCGACCGGCTGCGGAGCCTGAAGCAGAAGTACGACCCGGACAACTTCTTCCGGATCAACCAAAACATCCCGCCCGCCTAGGTTCAGACCCGCTGCCCGTCGGGCTCCTCAGGCGGAGGATCCTCGCACTCCAGTGACAGTTGTCAGCGAAGAAGCACGCCGGAAAGCCCGGAACTGGTGTCCGGGCGTTGCCCTGGAGGGCACGCGCGCGTACAGTGGGATCGATTCCGGCGACTGACCCGCTTGTCACCATGAGTCTGCCGCCGGAACCGAATGTCACATGCTGCGGCGAACTAGTGAACCCACGGCACGTCACCGCCGAGGAATGCGGCGATGGCACCGAGAGTCAGGCAGAGGCATGCCAAGCGCATCCTCATTCCGGACCGTCCTCTCATTGAGGGGTTTGAGCACGACAGCCCGGGCCCGGACTCGCCGAGAGTATACGAAGTGACGCGACTAAAGTCACAACACGTCGATGACCCGAGGGCCGTCGGTCAGCGCCTTAAAGCGGCTCGGGAAGCAAAGGGTCTGAGCCAGCGCTCGATCTCCTTTCCGGGGTGCTCGCCCGGCTACATCTCGCGGATCGAGGCAGGCCAACGAATTCCATCGCTGCAGATCCTTCGCGAACTGGCGAAGCGGCTCGACACCAGCGCCGACTACCTGGCAACGGGGAAGACAAACCCGGGCGACGTGACGTTGGTTGATGCCGAGATTGCGCTTCGGCTCGAGGATCTCGAGACAGCTGAGGCCGAATTCCGTCGGGCGCTCGAGGAGGCAGAGGATGACCACATTCGCTCTGCCGCTGTCGAAGGCCTTGGGCAGATCGCCCTGCGAAACGGCGACGAACGGTTGGCGATCAAGCTGTTCCAGGAAGCCCTAGCGCTTACCGGGGCATTGCCGGAGGAGCGCCCCGCGCTGACCGAAAGCCTCGCTCGCGCCCATGCGACTCTTGGAGAGCTCGCGCCGTCGATTGCGCTGCTCGAGCGCTGTGCCAAGCACTACCGGGACGTCGGCGACCCAGTCCACTACATCCGCTTCGCCGTCCTGCTCGGCTGCGCCCTCACGGACAACGGCGACTTCGAGGCTGCGGAGGAGTCGATCGCGGATGCGCTCGAGCGGGGTCGAGATGTGGCGGATCCCTACGCGCGCTCGCGCCTCTATTGGTCACAGTCGCGGCTGCTCGCGGTCAAGGGCGAAAACGAGCTGGCGGAGCACTACGCACGCAAGACGCTCGACATTCTCCGGGCGACCGAGGACTCGTACGCGATCGCGCACGCTCTGCAGACGCTGGCGTACATCTGTCGTGAGTTGCATCGTTCCGACGAGGCCATCGACCTCCTGCGCGAGGGAGCTCCGCTCATCGAAGCGTCAGGAACGACGTTGGATGTCGCCCGCTACCGCCTCGAGAACGCCAGGGCGCTCGTTGCAAGTGGCCGAAAGGAGGAGGCGGCTTCGATAGCAGCCGAGGTCGCTGAAGAGGTCGACGCCAATGGCGACGGCGAGACCCAGTTGATCCTTGCGGAGATCTTCGACGACCTCGGTGAACGGGAACGGGCGAGGGCCTTGTACATAACCGCCATCGCCTTGCTCGAAGAACGGCCGCCGAGCCGCGGCCTTACTCGGGCGTACAAGCGTCTCGCCCGGCTCCTCAAGGAGGCCGGACAGCAAGGCGAGGCGCTCGACCTCCTCGAGCGCGTCCTCGGGATGCAGGACGGCTCGAGGCGTGTTCTCGTACCGGAGCCCTAGTCCGACCGGGTCCGTTGACATCGGCGACGCGCGGCGGTTCGATGTGCTGCGTGCGTCGGTTGGCATCGCCTGCTGAGCGTCCACTCTTCGTCGAAGAGCGAGCCCTCTACGGCGGCAGGAGCGATCTCTACGACAGGCTCTACTTCAGGGCCGATCTCTACGAGCACGTGGCCGGCTTCGTCCAGGAGCAGCTCGGCCCAATTACTGCTCCGCGAATCCTCGATCTCTGCGCCGGCACCGGATCTCACGCGCGCTTCCTGTCCGAGCGTGGAGCGGTGGTGGTGGGCGTCGACCAGAGCGCGGCAATGCTCGAAATCGCCCGGCAAAAGGTTCCCGAGGCGGCGTTCGTCTGCGCCGACGTCCGCTCGTTCGCGTTGCACGAGAAGTTTCACGCGGTCACCTGTCTGTACGGCGCCGTTCACTACCTCGAGGACGTGGGCGACGTGCGCCGCGTCTTCGATCGCGTCGTCGAGCATCTCCTTCCGGGTGGGGTGGCAGTCTTCGAGCTTCGAGACGGCCGGAATCTGGATGAGCGGCCGTTGAGCGAGGAGCGCGACGGCCTGCGGGTCACCACTCGCTGGCAGAAGCGGTGCGGAGCGCGGGGAAGCGACCTGTATCTCGTTTCCGCGTACGAGCCGTCCAGCGGCCTCGACTTCCTCGAGGCCCACAACCTCTTTTTGCTGAGGCCCAGCCTGTTCGTCGAGCAAGCCCGCCGCGCGGGCTTCGCCGAGATCTCGCTCTTCGCCGGCTACACGTCGGAGCCATATCGAGTCGAGGTCGGCACGGATGTGGCTGTGCTGGTCGCCCGTTCGCCCCGCTCAGAGCGAGCCGAGCATCGCTAACTCTCCAAGCCGGGCCGCCGATTCGGCTCCCCACCCGGCCATTTCCCGTGGTGCCGCCGCCGACGCAGCGGCAACGTCGATTCCGGCGCGTCCGAGCTGGACGAGGCTTCGGAAGCGCTGGTCCGGCTGAACGATTCCGCGCAAGATGAGGCCGATCGTTTCAACCACCGTCGCGGTGAGGAAGTCAGGAGCTCCTGCCCGCTGGGCCCGCTCGGTTCCCACGAGAATTCCGCCGGCGGTGGCTGCATAGTTCGGATCGCGGCTTGCGCGGGCGGCAATCGCCCGTAGGGCGAGCAGCCAGAACGGGTTCAGCGCCCGGTTCGAGATGAGCTGGACGATCGCGCGGGCGAGAGTCATGTCCGTACCGAGTTGTTCCTCGACTCGTTGTGCGTAGGGAAGCAGTCCATCGGTGTCGAATCGCCGCGGGCCCGCGGCGCACGCTGCAATCGTTTCCGCCGCCCAGCGCGCGCTGGCTAATGCGTACTGGATGCCTTCACCGTTGAGCGGATTGATCAGCCCGGCCGCATCCCCGACGAGAAGCATCCGATCTCCCACGAGCGGCAGGCGGGGGTTGTACGTCGTGAGCGGCCAGCCAAGGATCCTGCCGACCCGGGTGGCCGAACGCAGGCGTGGGCCGAGCGCGTGATCGCTCCTCACCACGTCCTCGAGGAGGTCTCGAAGGTGGTGATCCCCTGCCGGGATGGTCGCCAGCATCATCCCGACGCCGACGTTCGCCGTGCCTGCTCCGGTCGGAAAGAGCCAGGTATAGCCGGGGAACGTTCGTTCGGAGAAATAGAGGGCAGCCTCGTGGTCGTCGCCCTCGACGCAGTCGTAGTAGGCGCGAACGGCGACGATTCGGTCAGCGCGATCCGGGCCATGTCCTCTCAATTGGCGCGCGACGAGCGAATTGCTGCCGTCCGCACCGACGACGAGCCCTGCACGCACGACTCTCGACGGGCGACCGGCCAGTTCGAGCTCGACTCCTCGTTCGTCGATTTCGATGCCCTTCACAGCGGCCTTCTCCATCACCCGCGCGCCGGCAGTGCGAGCGGCGTCGACGATCCACTCGTCGAGGACTGCGCGAGGCACGACTCGGCCCATCGAAGGGAGTCCGGGAGTCTCAGGTAGGCCCTGCTCGACGAGCCGCTCGCCGTCGATATGGAGCGAGGCGCTGGAGATCGCGTTCGCGGCGTGGAACTCCGGGCGGGACCCGATTCCGAGCCACTCGAGCTCGACGAGAGCCGTCGGGCTGACGAAGTCGCCGCAGACCTTGTCTCGGGGGAAGGCATCGCGATCGAGCAACATCACGTCGAGACCCGCTCTTGCGAGGAGCGCCGCGGTCGCGGAGCCTGCCGGCCCCGCGCCGACGACCGCTACGTGGGCGTCCAGCTGCCGACCTACGAGCGCCTCGAACACGTCCCAACCCGGCGGGGATGAACCCGCCCAGCGCGCGGTAGCCCAGTATTGACAGCTACCCGAAAGTGATGACTGTTGACATGAACAGAGATGACGGGATAATGACCGAACGCAAGCTTCCTGTGTTACGCCGCCTGAAGTAAGTCGCCGAAAATCCGAGAACCATTCGGCGTGGGGGTCGTGTCTGCCAAGAACAGGGATTCGATCGCTCACCTCCCCGGGCGACGGTGTTTGACCTGGCTGCGCAGGAGGTCATCGACCCTCGGCTCGGAGTTCGCCGAGGCGAGACAGTGCTGGACATCGGGTGCGGCGGCATGCCGTACGTGCACTCGACCCATCTGGCCGACGTCTCCCTCTTGGATCACTCGGGCCGTTTCGGTCTGCCGGTGCCTCTCCGCCCGCGACCGGTCTACGAGTGCTCGGTCGAGAACATGCCCTTCGAGGACGACCAGTTCGATTTCGTCTACTGCGCGCACGTGCTCGAGCACGTCTCGGATCCGGCAACGGCCTGCCGGGAGCTAATTCGCGTGGGCAGGCGTGGCTACATCGAGTGTCCGAGGAGCTGGACGGAGTACGTGTTCAGCGCGCCCGACCACAGGTGGCTCGTGGACTTCGAGGGCGGAACGCTGATTTTTCGGGAGAAGCTGCGGCAGGAAGAGGGAGACCCGCTCGGGCTCCGCTTCGCGATCTTCGCCTGGCTCAGGGATGCCGAGTTCAAGCAGCACTGGGACTCGAGGGCGATGCGCGCGCTTCGCACCGTGGAGGTCCACTGGAGCGGGACCTTCGACTTCCTTGTTGTCGACCGTTCGCAGCGTGAGGCCTCCGCTGGACTTCCCGGTCGCTCGTTGCCTCCGGTACTCCGAAGTCCGCGTTTGCGCCTAGAGCGAATGACGGCGCCTCGGGTGGGTGCTGCGTGAACGCGCCGCCGCTCGACCCGGTCGCCCTCATGCGCGACTTCCGGGAGAACTACGTGAACTTCTATCGGCTCTGGGCAGGCGGGGCGACTGCACCCCCCGATGTCGAAATTCACACCCCTGCCGAGCGGCCGATCGACCCGAGCGCCCTACCCGAAGGGTTGCGCACGTTCCTCGCCGACTACCGGCGGGGGCATCCCGGCGAGACGGTTGAGTTCCTGAAGTACATGCGCCTCGAGGACGGGCGCCCGGTCGAGCTCGTAGAAGACGATCGAGAGCTCCCGAGTGAAGAACGTCTGGTCAGCATGAGCCGGACCCTGACGTTGATCACGCGCGGCGTAGCCCGCGTCGTGACGGAGATTTTCGTGGGGATGCTTGCCAATGACGACCGGGGCATGGAAGAAGCGTAGTGGCCCTTCCTGCCGATCTAGAGATTTTCGCGGCAGCTCCCGGCAAGGCCACGGTCTTCCTGCTGCACGGCGCGGGCGGAGACATCACCCACATGACGAACCCTGGCGCGACGGGCTACAACCACGACTACGGCTCGGCATTTCCGCCTGACCGTGTGATCGGGTGGAACTGGTATCCCGGTGTCGGGCCTTGGTCGTTCGAGCTCGACCCGCTGAAGGATGTCCGGAGCTGGCGCGACGCGTTGATCGGCCGCGGCTTCGGAACGGTTGCGTATTCGCAGGTCTCCCCCGGTGGCGCGCTTCAGCCGGCTGTCGACGAGCTGGCGGAGGTGGTGAAGTCCGTCAGCGAGAAGAATCGCGACGCGAGCTTTGTGTTACTGGCGCACAGCCGTGGCGGTTTGCTCGCGCGGAAGTTTCTGGTCGACCATCAGCCCACCCTCACGCAGCAGATCCGCCACGTGATCATGCTGCATTCGCCGAATCAGGGAGACCAGATTGCGCTCGCAGCCGTCTCTCTGAACGCCGCAATCACCAGCTTCCGTTCGTCGCTCGGAGCAAAGGGCCAACAGGCATTGGACGCGGCACTCGGTTGGCTCATCCAGTGGACTAGCTCGCCTTCGTACACGGAGATGGCTCAGGGAAGCCAGTTCCTGCAGACGCTTGCCGCGGGCGAAACCGCCCTTCCCAACGTCCAGTACCACACGTTCGGGGGCATCAGTGTGGTGTTCTCACGGATCCTGAGCTGGGTTTACACAGTGGGGAGCGCGATACCGCGCTGGCATCTGCCTCCCTTCCGCCACGTGATCACGATGGTCGAAGTGCTCGTCATCTCGCCGATCGCCACGAGCTTGCCGAACGTCGTCGCTGAGATCACCGAGGGAGAGGGAGACATTCTCGTAGCTGATGTACGTGCCGGCCTGCCGTTCGCCGTGCACCGCACGAACTCGCTCAACCATGCCGAAGCGCTCTGGGATCAGTCGTTGCAGGGCCAGGTGCTCGAGTTGCTCGGCGAGCCGGGGGCGGTCTGGAGTTGAGTCGCAATTATCGAGCCGCAACGTTGGAGGGAGGAGAGGATGCCTGACAGATCCGGTCTGCCGGTTCGTGACGGTGCCGACCTGCTGATGAGGCAGGTGGCGGTCGAAGTCGGCGGGACAATCGAGCAAGGGTTGGCACTCGGAATGGACCGCACGCAGGATGCCGTGCTGCTGGCGCTCGAGCGTGCGGCGATCCGGGGGATGAATACGCGCGCTCAGTTCCTCGCCAGGCAGATGAACCGGCCGCTGCGAACCTGGTCGTTCCTGCTGCCGCCGACGGCGGGTCGCGTTGCGTCTGCCACGTCGTATCTCGCCATGAAGACGGGGTTTGCGCTTCTGGTGGAAA
The DNA here is from genome assembly GCA_036824055.1 of Gaiellaceae bacterium. GTDB lineage: Bacteria > Actinomycetota > Thermoleophilia > Gaiellales > Gaiellaceae > 3-1-20CM-4-69-9. Next base: position 7,327 of record DAITAW010000051.1, read on the forward strand.
CCCGGCTGGCTCTGACCCGATGCCGGATGCGGGGAACTGTCCCGCGCCGAGGCATGTGAGGGATGAGGACTTGACCTAGCGATGGCCGTCCGAACGCGCTCCGACTATCTCGAGCAGCTTCCTGCAATTGTCGTGCCGGAAGTCGAGCGGGATGTCGCCGAATTCCTCGGCGACGTCGATCGGCGCCTCCTGCCGCACCTCAAAGGCTCGCTCGCACTCGTCCCCAATGTCGAGCCACTGCGACGAGGCATGACCCATCAGATCACGAGCGGAGGCAAGCGTGTGCGCGCTGCGCTCTGTGCGGCTGCGTGCGAGCTCTTTGGGGCGCCATTCCAGCGGGCGCTCGAGTTCGCGGCCGCGATCGAGCACATGCAGAACTTCACTCTTGTGCACGACGACATCAGCGACGGTGACGAGCACCGCAGAGCGCAGCAGTCGATCTGGAAGCAGTTCGGTGTTCCCCACGGCGTGAACATCGGCGACACCTTCGTACCCCTCGCGGCCCTATCGATTCTGCGTTCGCCCTACTCGGACGAGCTGAAGGTGCGACTACTCACGCTCGTCGCAGAGCTTGGCCTCGAGATGGTCGAAGGTCAGACCCTCGACATCAACATGCGGGCCCAGCCGCACGTCTCGGAGCGAGAGTACCTCGAGTGCACGCGGAAAAAGACGGGTGCGTTTCTCGCCATGGCCACCGTAGGCGGCGGCCTGATCGGAGGAGCGCAAGACGATGACGTCGTCAAGCTTCGGCGCTTCGCGTTGCTGGCGGGAGTTGCGTTCCAGATCAAGGACGACATCCTCGATATGACCGGAACCAAAGGACGTGCAATCGGCTCCGACGTACTCGAAGGAAAGAGGACGCTTCTCGTCATTCACGCGGCGAGGAATGCATCGCCGCTTGAACGCCGCCACCTGCTCGCGATTCTCGACAAGCCGCGCGAGCGCAACGGGACGCGAGAGGTCGAGTGGGTGTTCGATCTCTACGCGCGCACTCAAGCTCGCGAATACGGAGAGCTGACCGCCGCGCGAATGATCGACGACGCGTGCGACTGCCTCCTCGACTTCCCCGAGACACCGGCCAAGTACCGGCTCCTACGCCTTTCGAAATACCTGAGCGGGCGGACGCATTGACCGCGGTAGAGCACTCCGTCCGGTCCGTGTCCCGGCCGAGCCTCGATGACTTCCTCGGTTTCTACCGCGCCGAAGGCGCCGACGACCTGGTCGCACGCGTCTGCGAAGCCTACGAGCGCGTGCATCCGCTCGAGGTGAACGACGTCGATCTCGTGACGTTCCTGAACGTTCTCTATCTCACGGTCCGGTACTGGCGGCCGAAAGCGGTCGTGCAAACGGGCACTTTCGTCGGTACGTCGAGTGTCGCGATTGCGCTCGGTCTGGCCGACAACGGTCACGGGACGCTGTTCACCATCGACCCGGAACCCCGTTCGTACTTCGATGTCCGGGAACCCGTCGCGATTGCCCGTGCCGTCATCGGAGTCGCGGGCCTCGGGCCATATGTCCACTTCATCCGGGGCTACTCGACGATGGCCCTCGACGGAGAACGCATGGCGCTGCCGGTCGCGCCAACCTGGTGTTTGCCGGCCCTGTCGTGCAGTGGTCGGTACGACATGCTCGTCGTCGACGGCGACCACACGTTCCAAGGCTGTTACCTCGATCTCGTGCACGGAGCCGCCGGCCTTGCGTCGACCGGCTCACGGCTCGTGATCGTGCATGACTACCTCGGGATCCCCGAGGTGAGAGCCGCTGTGTGCGCCTGGACCGGCGAGGCCTTGCCCGCCGAGCAGAGAGTCGTCCCCTCTCCCTGCGGCATTGCACTCATGCGCCTCGCGGAGCACGCGTTACGTCCAATGGAATCGACCGACAGGAGGTCCTGATGGAACCCACCCTCATCACGCCGGCCACCGACGCCGAGACGTCGGGGCTGATGGACGTCGTCTTCAAACTGAAGAACGCCGTCGAAGATCGCGAGATCGGCCGTGTGAAGGAACTCTTCACTGCACGTCCTCAGATCTGTGTGCAGGGACGCTTTCTGCAACTGAGCCTCTTCCTCAAGCGACTCGAAGAGTTCTTCAAGCGCGTCGAGCACATCTCCATGGACATCACGATGATTCAGGAGGTCGATCCGAAGCTCGAGGGCGGGTTCATCGCCGTCAACGTCGACTTCGGCTGGATCGACTCACAGCTCTGGGAAGAGCAGACCGTCCACGGCAACTTGGCGCTCACTCTGGAGGAGCGGGCGGCAAGTGGCGAGCGCAAACCCAGAGGCCGCGCTGAGGAGAAACAGAACATCTCGGGCTTCGGCTACACCGCCCTTCGTCCGCGAAACGGCGGCGGCGGCGGTGGCGGTGGTAACGGCAACGGCGGACCGAAAGACGGTCCGGGCACGGGACCCGGGCCCGCGGGGCCGGGCACGACCGGCGGTGGCAGCTACGACCCCTTCGGGGGAATCTGGGGCTAGCGAATGTTCGCGACGACGACCGGTGAAAGTCGTTCCCCGCCGCGTTCCCTCATTGGCGGCCGCGAGGCCGTGCATTTGCTGCGCGCTTACGAGAGCGTCCTCGCGCTGAGACCGTTACTGGTCGGGAACGAGGAGTTTCTCGACCGCCTGCTGGATTCGTGCACGGTGCTCGGCCGCGCGGCCGCCGAAGCTCCTCCGGAGACGCCTCCGAGTCTCGTGCCGCTGCTCACGTCCTGGCTGCGCCGGCAGACCGCTGCGAATGCGCGTGACGTCGCCGCCGAGATCGTCCGCGCCATCGACGATCACGGCGACGGGAGCCACGGGCCCCGACCGCTCTTTCTCGAGGGGCTTGCTCCACTGGAGCAGACCTACGACAGCGTCTTCGTCGTCTTCGGCCCGGGGATCGGGCTTGGCGACGAGGTCACCTTCGCCCAGTTCGTGCGATCTCTCGTGCAGGCCTATCCTCGGGCGCGGATCTCGGTTTTCACCCTCTACCCGGGGCTCTGGCGCTCGCTCGTGCCACGGGCGAGGGAGCAGCAGTACCGGGGGGACCCGCTCCGTCCCTTCCTCAGCGTGGCCGAGCCGCCGATTCGCGGGAGGCGGCTCGTCGTCTTTGCGGACTTCGACCTCTTCGAGATCTCGACGAGAGTCGTGGCGGCGCGACCCTGGCGCGACGTCCTCGAGCTGTCCCTCGGGCGCGGCGAAGCTCGATTCGTCGGAGGAGCCTCCCCGTGGGTGCGCTACCAGCAGTTCTCGTCGTCTTTGCACAACAACTACGCGGTGGTCCGCGCGATGACCGAGCAGCTGCTCCCGCGGCCGCAACAACGCGACTCCTGGGAACCGCTCGACCGACCACGCTTTCGCGTCCGTCCCGGGCGCACGGTCTTTCTCAACCCCTTCTCGTCGAAACCACTGCCGCTCGCCCCTGAGGACTGGGCGCGTTTCCTCGGAGAGACGCAGCGGCTGCTGACGACATCTGCTGCGGTGGAGACAATCGTGTATCCGGGTTTCGGCGGCCGTACGCACGCGTACGCAGCCACCGTCGCCCGGCTGCTGGCCGCCGACGGGGCTCGTGCACAGACGCTCGGCGGCGGAGACGAAACGAGCATCACCCCGATCAACGCGTTGCCGCAGCTCGTCACCGCGCTTCGCGCCGCGGACCTCTGTCTCACGCTCGACACCTTCACAGCGCACCTCGCGCCGTTGCTCGGCGTGCCGACGATCGTGGTCGCCTACGCGGACAACACGCGGTTCTGGGTGCCGAGTGAGTGGTGCTTCCACACCATGCTCGACGTCGCCGAGCGCGAGATCCCACCGCTCGCGGCGCTGCTGCTGAGCCGGCCGCCGCCGAGTGCTCCGGGCTGGCGATCCGCGGCGGAGCTGGTTGCGGCCACCCGCAAGGCGGCCGTCCATGGTCTGGACGAGGACTCGATCGCGGCCATCCTCGGTCCGCTCCCGCGTGTGCTCGCGCAGCTCGAGTCGTTTCCTGATCGCGACGAAGGTCTGCGCTGGCTCCGAATCTGGTCGCGGCTTCCCCCGGCAGTACGGCGAGAGGCGGCGGACAGCCAGCAGCTGCAGGCGTACCTCGAGGCTTGGCGCTCCACGCGTTTTTACAAGGTGCTTGCGACCATCGCCGGCGGCTGGTCGCGCCGCGTCCCGGAGTTCCCGGCGTGAGCGGCCAGCGGGTCGTGAGCCGGATCCGCGTCACGCCGGTATCGACGCCGGACGAGATCGAAGCCGACCTCGAGGAGGCCGCCGCCGTCCTCGGCCTGATGGCCGACGGGACGCTTGCGGACATCGCTGCGGCCGCTGATCTGATTTCGGGGACCCTCCGCGCTGGGGGCAAGGTCTTGTGCTTTGGCAACGGCGGAAGCGCCGCAGCGGCGCAGCATCTGGCCGCCGAGCTGGTCGGGAGGTTCCTCCTGGAACGAGAAGGCTTGGCGGCGATCGCCCTCGCAGCCGACGGCGCAGTCGTCACGGCGCTGGGCAACGACTACGGATTCGAGGCCGTCTTCGCGCGCCAAGTCGAGGCCCTCGGCCGCGAGGCAGATGTGTTGGTCGGCTTCACGACGAGCGCCAGATCGACGAACGTCACCAACGCGTTCCGCGCCGGACAAGCGCGCGGGTGCGCCTCGGTCGCCTTCACGGGCGGGAGGACGGGCGAGCTCAACAGGCTGACCGACATCTGCGTGTCAATTCCGTCGGAAGTCGTGCCGCGCATTCAAGAGGCCCAGGTCGTTGCAGGCCATCTGATGTGCAAGCTCATCGAGCTCCGCACGGCGACCCTCCCAGTAGCGGCGCTGGCGCGACGATCTTTCGAGCTCCCGGGATGAGCGCCTTCGGGCCGGATCCAAAAGCGATTCGCACCGACTTGGTCGAGTCGTGGCGGCGAGTCGAGTGGCCCGCGCGGCCGCTCGCCGGCTCCCGCGGAACTCCACGGGTCGCCGTGGTGACGGTCAACTCCAACACGCGCGAGTTCGTGGCGCGACTCCTGTTCTCGCTGTACCGGACGCTTCCGCATGGAAGCGTCCAGACGATCGTCGTCGTCGACAACGCTTCGACGGATGGATCCGTCGAGCTTCTCCGCGCGCTCGCCGCTGCGCGCTTGATCCACCTGATCGAGAATGCGCAGCAGCGGTACCACGGGCCTGCGCTGAACCAGGCGTTCTCCTATCTCGCCCGGGCACGTCACGAGCAATCTGCCGCCGCCGTCGACTACGTCTGGATACTCGATTCCGACGTCGTCGTCCTTCGGCCCGATGCGCTCGCCCGGCCACTTGCGCGACTTCGGGCTGCGCAGGCCGCACTCATTGGTCAGTTCGAGTATGTGACCGTTGCCCAGGGCTACGCGGAGCTGTGGTCGCTGCTGGTCGATCCGGCCCTTGTCTGGCGGCTCGCGCTGCCGCCGTTCGATGAAGACGGCGCGCCGGCGCAGAGGTTACAGGTCGCTCTGCGGATTCTCGACCTCCCGATCCTGTCATTCCCTTACTGTCGAGACGAGTACATCCTCCATGCGGGTGGCGGAGCATTGCTTGCGATCGCCTCCGGCGGGTTTGCCGGCAACAGATACTTCGACTGGGCTCAGGTCTGGCAGGAACTCCTGCTATCCGGCTTTCGCGAGGGCCGCATGGGGGCGCTTCACCGACGTTTCGAGGCCATGTTCAGGAAGGACATTCGGGTCCTGACCGGAGCGACCCTCGTGCGTGCGTGCACCGTGCCCGCACGCGTCCGCGTCCGGCGCGATCCCGTGTCTACGACTCAGGAGTTAGAGCATGCTGGCCGGTAACGCGCTCGAGAAGGGCGTGCAAACCACGTCGAAGATCGTGGGTCTCGCGGAGTTGCTGAACATCCGGCAGCGGTTGCGGGAGTCTGGCGAGACGCTCGTCTTCACCAACGGGTGCTTCGACCTGCTGCACGTCGGCCACGTCCGTTTTCTTGCGGAGGCCAAGGCACTGGGGGATGTGCTCGTCGTAGCCGTCAACAGCGACTCGTCCGTGCGCAGAATCAAGGGCTCCGGTCGACCGGTTGTCGTGGAACGCGAACGCGCGGAGATCGTTGCCGCGCTGGAATCGGTCGACCTCGTGGTCTGTTTCTCCGATGCGACGGCCGCCGGGCTGGTCGCGGGACTGCAACCGGACGTCATCTGCAAGGGCGGCGATTACGACGACGCGGAGACGCTGCCGGAGGCCGCCGCTGCAACCGCGTTCGGGGGCCGTGTCCGGCTGCTCTCTCACACATACGCACGTTCGACGACCGAGCTCCTCGAACGGATCCACAAAGGCTCAGCGTGAAGAGCGAGCGAATAGATCACTTCGCCGATCTCGCCTCCGGCCGGCTGCTCGTCGTCGGTGACGTGATGCTCGACTGCACAATCCGCGGCACGGTGAAACGAGTCTCGCCGGAGGCTCCCGTTCCGGTGCTCGAATCCACTTACACGGTGTACGGGGCCGGGGGTGCGGCAAACGTCGCGGCGAATGCGCGCCAACTCGGAGCTGCCGTCGACGTCGTGGGCATCGTCGGCGCGGACGCGGAAGGAGAGCGGCTGCGCCGGATCCTCGTCGAGCACGAGATCGACGACGCGGGCATCTTCACGGACCCCAGCCGACCGACGACGATGAAGACGCGCATCGTCGCGCAGAACCAGCAGATCATCCGTGTCGACCGCGAGAGCCGAGACGCCGTTGAGCGAAAGGCTGCGCGCCGGATGCTCCGCTATGCGGAGGAACGGCTGCGCGATGTCGACATCGTCGTCGTGTCCGATTACGCCAAGGGCGCCCTCACTCGGTCTGCGACGGTCGCTCTCATCGAGAGGGCGCGCCGGCTGGGCGTTCCGGTGCTCGTCGACCCGAAAGGCAGCGCTCCGGCGAAATACGCGGGCGCCTCCGTCCTGACGCCGAACCGGCAGGAGGTCGTCCGGCTGGCAGGCCTCGATGCCGACGAGGCAGATGATCCAGACGTCATCCGTGCGGCGAGCCGAAAGCTCTTGGCCGACCTGGAGTGCGATGCCGTCCTCGTCACGCACGGGGCAGAGGGAATGACGCTGTTCGAGCAAGACGAAGTCACGACGATTCCGGCGGTCGTGCGTGAGGCGTACGACAGCACGGGAGCAGGGGACACCGTCGCCGCCGTGCTCGCCCTCGCACTGGCAAGCGGCCGCCGGATTGCGGACGCAGCTCGGCTTGCCGGCATCGCGGCGGGCGTCGTAGTAGCCAAGGCTGGGACCGCAACCGTCACAGCCGCTGAGCTCACGGACGCCTATGACGCCTGGGTGCAGGGCGTAGGCGCCCGGAGTCCACAGGCGGTGCACGTTGAGCAGTAGCGTCCGAGCCGCCGAGTCCGTCGTCTCCGGCACGCTGGATGAGATCCGGGCCGCGCGCGATCGGCATGCAGCCCGAACCGCTTCGGATGTAGAGGACTTCATCCGACTGGTGGAGCGCGCGTACGGGCGCGAGGTCGATGCGTTCCTCGAGCGCTACCGCCGCGACGTCGTGCTTCGTGCGGTGCTCGATCCGTTGCTCGAGGAAGCGGGTGCTTATCTGGCCTGGCTCGGCTGGGTCGGCTGGAACGCTGCCAACCTCGCGCCGCTTGCCTGCCCCGACCTCCAGGCCGCGGCGAAGAGCTCGGCGCCGGCGATGCTCGCGTATTGCGGCCTGCGCTTGGTCGACGACGGGCTCGACGGACACGACACCTATAAGGGTCACCATCCGACTCTCGTCGCGTTTTTCGGGAGCGCCCCGCGAAAGCTTGGGGAGGGCCGGCGGAATGCCTTTTCGGCGTTCGTCGGTTCGTGTGTATTCACCTTCGCGCTCGAGCGCATAGCTCAAGTCTCTGGAGCGGCAGCAGCCTCCACGATCTCGACACTCTTCGAACGCGCAGCGATCGGCGTGCTTGCCGAGGTCCTCGTTGGCGACGGGGCAGACAGCGCGACGTACCAGCAGATCGTTCGTCGCAAGGCGGCTGCCTACAACCTGATCCTGTACCGGCCCTTCCTGGACGAGGTAGAGCCCGCGGCCCGGCGCACGCTGACTCGCGTCCTGAGTGACCTCGACGTGCTCGCGCAACTCATCAACGACCTCAATGACGTCGGCGACGATCGAGAGCGGCCACAGCTGAACGCCTTTCACACCCTGTACCAATCAACCGAGGCCGGCGCGGAGATCTCGCGCCGCCTCGACGACTTGTGGACACTCGCAAGCCTCGTCCCGTCGGACTTCCGGGACGCGGTCGGGGCCATGCTCATCAACGCCGGCGTCGAACAGCGCGCAGAGGACAGCCAACTGTGATCGTCGTGACCGGAGCCGCCGGCTTCATCGGTGGGAACCTCGTCACGGCTCTGTCCGATGCCGGTGAGGACGTCCTGGCCGTGGACTCGTGCCACGAGCTTCCGGATCGCGGCGACGGCGACTACCTCGAGAAGGACGCGTTCGCGCAACGGCTCGAGACAGACGGTCGCTTCGCGGCCTCGATCCGCGCCATCCTGCATCAGGGCGCCTGCTCAGACACGTCGATACGCGATCGCAGGTTCCTGCGCGAGAACAACACACGCTTCTCGCGCAGGCTCGCGCAGGCGAGCCTGCGCCACGGGATCCAATTCATCTACGCGTCGTCGGCGGCCGTCTACGGCACGACGCCCGGGCGTGAGGGGCCGATGAACGAATACGGCCACTTCAAGTGGGTCTTCGACAGGTACGTGCGGACCTTCCTCGCCGGCGCACCGAGCCAGATTGTCGGTCTTCGCTACTTCAATGTGTACGGGCCCGGCGAGTCGCACAAGGCGAGCATGGCGAGCATCGTCTTCCAGTTCCACCTCCTGCTCGAGCGGACGGGACAGGTTCGCCTCTTCGCGGGGTCTCATGGGTGGGACGACGGCGAGCAGCGGCGCGACTTCGTGCACATCGACGATGTCGTCGACGTCAACCTCTGGTTTCTCGACCATCCCGAGTGGGGCGGCATCTACGACGTCGGGACCGGTTGTAGCCGATCGTTCAACGACGTCGCGGAGCTGGCGATCGATGCCTACGGCTCCGGAAGCATTCAGTACGTGCCGATGCCGCGCGATCTACAAGCGCGCTACCAGAGCTTCACGCAGGCAGACCTGGCTCCCCTGCGCCGGGTTGGCTATTCGCGGCCATTCCTGGCGCTCGAAGAGGGTGTACCTCGGTACGTCGAGCAGCTCAAGAGAGTCCATGCGATCGCGTGAGGGAGAGGATCAGCTCGGCGGCTGCCGCGAGATCAGTTGTGGTCCGCGAGCCAATCTCCGGGGTCGAGCCGGAAATCGTCACGACGCGGCAACCGGCACGGGCGCCGGCTTCGGCGTCTGCCGGCTTGTCGCCGACCATCCACGAGTGAGCAAGGTCAATTCGTCGTTGCTGCGCCGCCCGGAACAGCAGCCCTGGGGCGGGCTTTCTGCAGGAGCATTCGCGAGCGTAAGGCGCAACGGTCCCTGTCGGGTGGTGCGGGCAGTAGTAGAAAGAATCGAGACTGATCGCCGCAACGCCGAGAAGCTCGCGGAGCCGGGCCTCGACGCCGACGAGAGCCTCTTCCGGGAACAGGCCTCTCGCAATGCCCGACTGGTTGGTGACCACGATGAGCCGATACCCGGCCTGCTGCAGCAGCCGCAGCCCTGCGCCGGCACCCGGCGCGAGCCGCATGCGGGCGGGATCGACGTTGTACGGGACATCTTCGAGGACGGTCCCGTCTTTGTCGAGGAAGATGGCTTTGCGGAGTGTCGACGTCGACATCGAACGTGTTCGTTGCCGCCCGATTCTCGGCGCTCGTCGACCGACGTGCAAGGGACGCGACGAAGGAGAGCTTCGTGAAGAGCGGCAGCGCGTCTGCAGTGGTCCCTCCTGCCGCTTCGGCCACCGAGCTCGGCAGCCAGCTGTTGATCGAGGCAAGGCAGCTCGTGGCCCGCGGCTGGTGCCACGGAACGTACGCAAGAGACGACGTCGGCCGTCCGGTGCTGCCGTGGGACTCCCGCGCGAGCGCCTGGTCGGCAATGGGCGCGATCGCACGCGGGTGGTTCCTGCGGCGTACTCCAGAGCTGCCGCGTGCATGTGACGATCCTTCCACCGAGGGCTTCCTTGTGGCTGCGTGCGCCTTTTCGAATGTCGTTCACGCCGCGCCACAAACGTGGAACGACAGCGTGGCGCTGTCGCCGAGGCAGGTGGTGCGAGCCCTGGAGCGGGCAGCGCGAGAGGTGGAGCGAGTCTCCGCGGAAACCGTCGCCGAAGCTCGCGAGCCGATTCGCCGGGACGTCTGCGCCGACTGAG
>DAITAW010000169.1:0-4165 GCA_036824055.1 Gaiellaceae bacterium
TCGGGGGTGCGACGCAGATCGTCGAGGACCACCTGGAGCACGCAATGGCCGAGCTGTCGCCCCGGCAGAAGGACGCCGCGGCAGCGATGTACAACTTTCTCGTTACGCCGTCCGGATCCAAGATCGCGCACCGAACTCGCGATCTCGCCGGTTATGCCGAGATCGAAGAGCAGGAGGCCACTGACGTCCTGCGGCAACTTGCGGCGGAGCGGATAGTCCGGGCGAGCGCCGACAACGGGGCAAGCACTCGATACGAGATCTATCACGACGTGCTCGCGGACGCCGTCTCGGCCTGGCGGAACCGGTACTCGGCGGAGCGTGCCCTGCGCGATGCCGAGGGTCGGCGGCGTCGCGCCCGTCTCGTGGCCACCGCAGCGCTGATGGGTCTTGTCCTTGTGGCCGCGATCGCCGTCTACGCGTTGTTGCAGCGAAGCGATGCTCGTATACAGGCGCGACGCGCCGACGCCCGCCGCCTTGCTGCGGCGGCGAACCTCGAGCTGCCGATCGACCCGCTCAAGAGCATCGGTCTCGGCATCCAGGCCGCGAAGCTCGACGACACGCCTGAGACCGAGCAGGTGCTGCGGGACGCGCTGCAGGGTTCTTACGTTCGCCGAGTCTTTCGAATGCCCGATCCTGTGGCTGCGGCAGGCCCGTCGTCGATCGCACTCGGGGACTCGCAGGGCCGGATGTTGTTGTTTCCGCGGGGACGGGGCGCGATGCGTAGCGACAAGGTCGGCGGGCCGGTGACTGCTGTGGCGCTCTCGCGTGATGGTGGAACGTTCGCGGCAGGCGTCGGCTCGTCAGTCGCCGTCTCCAGCAAAGGAAGGACCACGAGCGTTCCTCTGCCTCGACCACCGACCGCTCTCGCCGTCGACGGGGGCGGCACCCGCCTGGCGGCCGGTTTCGAGGACGGAACGGTTCGCCTGTTACGGCCCAGGCCACATCGCCTTCACGTGCGCGGATCGGTGCTTTCCCTCGCGTTCAGTCCCGATTTGCGCTTGCTGCTCGTAACCAGCGAGGATCGAAAGGCTCGGCTGGTAGATGTTCGCAGCGGTCGCGTGCTGCGTCTGTTTGGCCACGACGGATTCGTGAATGCGTCGGCCTTCAGCCCCAACGGACGGCTCGTCGTGACGGGCTCGGAAGACAACACCGCTCGTCTCTGGGATGTTCGCACCGGGAGGCTGTTGCACGTGCTCGAGACCGCCTTCGACGGAATCTTGGCAGTGGCCTTCAGCCCCGACGGTCGGCAAGTCGCGGCCGCTAGCTCCGACGGAGTCGCCCGTGTTTACGACACCCGCAGCGGTGTGCGGCTCGTGCTGCTCATCGGACACGCCACGGCTGTGACTGCGGTCGGGTTCAGTCCCGACGGGAAGACAATCGTGACCGGAAGCACCGACCGAACGGCGCGGGTCTGGGTGGCGGAGACCGGCCGACTCTTGCGAACGCTCACGGGTCACGCAGATACGGTCAAGGACGCGTACTTCATCGCGGGTGGAGCGAAAATCGTCACGGCCGGAACGGACGGGACCGTGCGAGTCTGGGATTCCGGTACGGCGCCCGAGTTGACGCCGGTCCTGCGCCAGAGCTACCCGATCACGGGCCTTGACGTCAGCGGCGACGGCTCGCGACTTCTCGTCGGCGACGCGCGCGGGCGCCTTCGCGTGTGGTCGATCGCCCAACGCCGTTTCCTTGGCACGGTCCGATTGCTCAAGCCGGTGACAGGGGTCGTGTTCGGGCCGCGGGGCCCGGTCGGGGTCTCGGAGCCCCAGCGTGCCGTTGCGTATTCGGCCGCTAAGGGACTCACTGTCACCGCAGGTAGAGAGGGGATTCGCTTGCAAGGCGCGGGTTCAGTTCGTTTGCGACCACCCGTTCAGACGATCTCGATCGCGCTCAGCCGGGACGGGCGGCTGGTCGCCGCCGGAGCGGCTGACGGCACCGTGCGTCTCTGGGATTCGCAGACCGGCAAGCTCGTGCGCACGTTACGCGGACATACGAACAAGGTCCTGTCCGTCGCCTTTTCGCCGGATGGGAACGAACTGCTGACGGGGAGCAGAGACGGTGACGGCCGGATTTGGAAGCTTTCCGACGGGACGGCCACGGTCCTGCGCGGCCACGGCGGTCCCGTCTTCGACGCGAACTTCAGCTCCGACGGTCAGTGGATCGTTACCGCCGGTCCGACCACAGCGGGAATCTGGCCCGCCGCAACTGGACGACTTGCATTCCTCTTGCACGGGCGCCGACCGGTCATCCGCGCGGCGTTGTTCGCGCCGGGCAGCCTCAGGGTCTTCACGGCGGGCGACGACGGCACCGTACGAACCTACGACTGCGTGGTCTGTCGTTCAGGCGCTGAGCTCGTCGCCGCCGCTCGAGCACGACTTGCCGCCGCTCGACTGCGCTAGCGCCCTGCGTCCTGCTCGAGCTCGTTCGCCTTCTGCGTCAGCGCGGCGAAGCCCGCCTGCAGGAAATCGTTGATCGCTGCACCCGCGAGCGCCCACGTGACCGTGCGGCCGAAACGCGGCGCGAGCACCTGCGTCGTCGCCAGGCCCGCAGCGGCCCAGGTGCCGACGCAACGGCTGCACGTGACGAGCTCGCCGATGGCCTGCTCCATGCCGCCGGTTTGGACCGGGTGCTCCTCCTCAGGGTCACGGGGATCGCCCTCCACGAACGGCTCGCGGATGAAGCTCGTCACGTCGTCGCGGGCAATCGTTCGCGCCACCTTGAAGCTGGCTGCGGAGAGCGTTGCGAAGTCGAGCCACGTCTGGTCGCGTGGATCGCGTCCGAGGAGGCGCGCAAGGCCGCCGGCCAGCGCGAGAGTGCCGACGAAAACGCCCGTGATCGTCGCGTACGCATGGTACGGCGGAGGTGCCTGCGGCCGGTCGGTCACGACATCCATGGAGGCTACCCTTGGCCCGAATGGCCGAGTTCAAAACAACCGCTGCCTATCGTCCGACCGGCGACCAGCCGACGGCGATCGCGACTCTGGCCGAAGGGCTGGAGGCCGGCGACCGGTACCAGACGTTGCTCGGGGCCACCGGCACCGGCAAGACGGCGACGATGGCCTGGACGATCGAGAAGGTCGGCCGCCCTGCTTTGGTGATCGCCCACAACAAGACGCTGGCGGCGCAGCTCTGCAACGAGTTCCGGGAGTTCTTCCCGGAGAACGCGGTCGAGTACTTCGTCTCCTACTACGACTACTACCAGCCCGAGGCCTACGTCCCGCAGGCCGACCTCTACATCGAGAAGGACTCCTCCCAGAACGACGACATCGCGCGGCTCAGGCTCGCGGCGACGTCGGCGCTCTTCACGCGACGTGACGTCATCGTGGTCGCATCCGTCTCTTGCATCTACGGCCTCGGCTCGCCCGAGGAGTGGCGCGAGCGCGTGATCATCCTCGAGGTGGGAGAAGAGCACGACCGCGATCTGATGCTGCGGAAGCTCATCGACTCGCAGTACGTTCGCAACGACGCCGTGCTCGGCCGTGGGCGCTTCCGGGTGAAGGGCGACGTCGTCGAGGTGCAGCCCGCGAACCAGGAGACCGCCTACAGGATCTCCTTCTTCGGCGACGAGGTCGAGCAGATCAGCCACTTCGACCCGGTTACGGGTGAGATCTACGCGAAGCTCGACAACATCGCGATCTGGCCGGCCACCGAGTACGTGACGTCGCGGCCGACGATCGAGCGGGCGGTTTCCGAAATCAGGCACGAGCTGGAAGAGAGCGTCAAGCGGCTGGAGATCGAAGGGAAGATGCTCGAGGCGCACCGGCTGCGCCAGCGCACGGAGTACGACCTCGAGATGATGAAGGAGCTCGGCTTCTGCAACGGGATCGAGAACTACTCGCGCATCCTCGAGGGTCGCGCTCCGGGAACGCACCCATTCACGCTGCTCGACTACTTCCCGAAGGACTTCGTCGTCTTCGTCGACGAGTCGCACCAGACCATCCCTCAGATCGGCGGCATGCACGAAGGCGACCGCTCCCGCAAGCAGACACTCGTGGATTACGGGTTCCGGCTGCCGTCGGCGCTCGACAACCGGCCGCTTCGCTTCGACGAGTTCCTCGAGAAGGTGCCGCAGCTCGTGTTCGTCTCTGCGACGCCGGGGCCGTTCGAGGGGCGCCATGCCACGCGCGTGGCCGAGCAGTTGATCAGGCCGACCGGTGTCGTCGATC
>DAITAW010000005.1:0-7601 GCA_036824055.1 Gaiellaceae bacterium
GCGTCACGATCGCTCGTGAGATCGAGGTCGAGGACGTCTTCGAGAACCAGGGTGCACAGCTCGTCCGTGAAGTCGCCACGTCGACCAACGACGTCGCAGGCGACGGCACGACGACGGCAACCGTGCTCGCCCAGGCGATCGTCAAGGACGGTCTCCGCAACGTCGCCGCCGGTGCGAACCCGATGGCGATCAAGCGCGGCATCGAGCGTGCCGTCGAGTCGGTTGTCGAGAACCTGAAGTCGCAGTCCAAGGAGATCTCCGGCAAGGAGGACATCGCCCGCGTGGCGACCGTCTCTTCTCGTGACCGTGAGATCGGCGAGGTCCTCTCCGACGCGATCGAGAAGGTCGGCAAGGACGGCGTCGTGAACGTCGAGGAGGGCCAGACCTTCGGCCTCGAGCTCGAGTTCACCGAGGGCATGCAGTTCGACAAGGGCTACCTGTCGCCGTACATGGTGACCGACCCCGAGCGCATGGAAGCCGTGCTCGAGGATCCCTACATCCTGGTCGCCAACCAGAAGATCGGTGCGGTCAAGGACCTCCTGCCAGTTCTGGAGCAGGTCATCCAGGCCGGCAAGCCGCTGCTGATCGTGGCGGAGGACGTCGAGGGCGAGTCGCTCGCGACGATCGTCGTCAACAAGCTGCGCGGCACGTTCACGGCCGTCGCGGTCAAGGCTCCCGGCTTCGGTGACCGCCGCAAGCGCATGCTCGAGGACATTGCGATCCTCACCGGCGCCGAGGTCATCACCGAGGAGATGGGCCTCAAGCTCGAGAACACGAAGATCTCGCAGCTCGGCCACGCACGCCGCGTCGTCGTCGACAAGGACACGACGACGATCATCGACGGGGCCGGCGATCCTGATGGGATCAAGGCTCGGATCAAGCAGCTGAAGGCCGAGATCGAGAACACCGACTCGGACTTCGATCGCGAGAAGCTCCAGGAGCGGCTCGCCAAGCTCGCCGGCGGCGTTGCAGTCGTCAAGGTGGGCGCTGCGACCGAGACCGAGATGAAGGAGAAGAAGCACCGCGTCGAGGACGCTCTGCAGGCGGCACGCGCCGCTCTGGAAGAGGGCGTCGTCCCGGGTGGCGGAGTCGCGCTGGTGAACACGATCGACGCGATCACACTCGACGACTACGAAGGGGACGAGCGCACCGGCGCGACGATCGTCGTCCGCTCGCTCGAGGAGCCGGTTCGCCAGCTGGCGAACAACGCTGGCCTCGAGGGCTCGATCGTCGTCGACAAGATCCGGAACTCCCCAAAGGGGTTCGGGCTGAACGTCGAGACCAACGAGTACGAAGACCTCGTCAAGGCCGGCATCACCGACCCGACGATGGTCGTGCGCTCGGCGCTGCAGAACGCTGCGTCGATCGCCAAGAACATCCTGACCACCGAGGCGATCGTCGCCGAGGCACCCGAGAAGGCTGGTGCGGGTGCCGGCATGCCGGGTGGCATGGGTGGCATGGACATGATGTAAGCGAGCCTTTCGCTCGCTTGACTGCGAAGGCCGGCGCAAGCCGGCCTTCGTCGTTCCTGCAACGAGAGTCTGACCCAGTGGCTCGACCGGCGGCACTTCGCGGTCTCTCGCCCGTCCTGAGCGGCGCGCTGGGGCGTCCTCAGTCGGCCACGTGCTGCTCAGCACGCGGCCTCCCTGCGTCTTTCCATCGCTTGCTCATGACGACCGAGAGATCCACGAGCGCCACCGGCCGAACCACAAACAGCAAAACGGCCCGGGGAGGGCCGCTTTGCGAGGGGGGATTAGGGGGAGGTGGTTCGCAGGAGATATCGGTTCCGGCGAGGCCGTGCCCTCTCCCTCGAACGTGGTTCGAGCGGTAGTCGGTCGACCCTACGGAGACTGGTCGCCGTAGATGTTCTGGTCGATGCCGCCCGCATGCGGACACTGATCGCCGCTCCAGGACGTGATCGTGTTGCCCTTCTTGTCCGTGGTGCTGATCTGGGTGCGGCACTGAAGGACGTCCGACCCAGGATCGGGATCCGTCGCAACCTCGCGTTGGTCGGAGCCCGCGACCGTGTTTCGCCAGTCCGTCCAGGCCCCGTAGGCGAAGTCGCCGACCGAGGTCACCCAGAGGTAGTCCCCCGCGAACGGATCAGCGCGGTTGGCGAACTGCTCGTAGTTCGGGTTCGTCGTCACGTCGGTGACCCGGGTCTTGCCGGTCCAGGTCGAGCCGCCGTCCGTCGACTTCGCCGCGAAGACATCGAGCGACGGCCTTGTCGACTTGTCGGCGCAGTTCCCGATCGGGCGCTGGATGTTGTAACAACCGTCCAGCCGGCTGTCCCACCAGAGCGTGTGCAGGACGCCGCCGTCAGCCGAGATGTCCGGGAAGACCTGATGCCCGGTCGCCTGGTCGTCGATCAGGGCCGGCGTGGTGTGCAACCCGGTTGCGCCGTCGTAGCGCAGGAAGTACGTGGCAGCCTGGCCCACCTTTCCCGTCCCTGCGCTCGAGTACGTGGAGGTCGAAGTCGCGACCGTGTCGGGCTTCGTCGCGTCATAGACCATGTAGACGTACTCGTGTGACGCGTCGAGCTGGTCGGCTGTGGAGCGGATCTGCGTGTCACGACGGAAGAACGTGAAGTCGGACGCGCAGTGGTTCGCGAAGTCGCCGCAGTCGCGCGCGACGCTGCCCGCGGCGGTGCCGCTGCCCTCATCGGCCGGATCGTCGAGCTGGGACTGCGGCATGGACATCGCCGCAGGCGCGCTGACGTCCTGAGCGTCCGCTGGCACGAACGGTGTCACCAGCTGCGGCGCCGCGAACGTCCGTCCGCAGTTCGTCGACTTGACGATCATCACGGCGTCCGAATTCGCGCCGGACGCGAACTGCCGGAACGTGACGTACACATGGCCGTTGTGCGTGACGGAGATGTCCGGGAACTGCACGTCGTGGATCGACGCCGACAACTTCATCGGGCTCGAGAACGTCACACCGTGGTCGGTGGAACGGACGAAATAGATGCCCACGCCTCCGTTGCCTGTGAAGCGCGACCACGAGAAGTAGACGTTGCCGTCGCAGGTTCCGCCCGTGCGGTCGGCTTCGATCGACGTCTTGTCGTTGAACTTGCCCAGCAGGTTCGGTGCGGAGGAGCCCGTGGCGACGGTCGCTGTCCCGTAGTACTCCAGCCCGTCCTTCGCCGTGTTGGTCGAGTTTGGCCCGTCCGGGTTCCGGAAGCGAGCCACGAAGCTGTCGCCGAAGGTCTTCGGCGAGCCGGCGGGGTCGCCCGACGCCTCGGCACCGAAGAAGGCGCGTCCGTGGTTGTCCCAGGCGATCACCGGATCGCCGGCGGTCGCCGTGCGGGCTTGTGACAACGCGGCGTACGGCGAGTGATCGTCCGGATACCCCGGCACGAGTGAGCTCATGAAACTCGCGCCCTGATTCTCGGAGCGGTAGTAGCCGAGCCAGATCGGTCCGACGGCTCCCGCAGCAGCACCGCGGTTGTAGACGCCGCAGTAGTCGTTGGAGCTGCCGAGCAGGACGCTCGTGTTGCGCGGATCTACCTGCACCGCAGGCTCGTTCTCACGGGCCTTGGAGACCGTGCATTCGTCAAGGGTCTGGTCGGTGTATGCATTGCCGGTGGCGAGCGTGTAAGTGCTCACGTAGCCGACCCCGCAGTCCGCCGTCGCCACAGTGCTCGGCGGAGTGACGTCGGGATGGCAATCGTTCGTGAGCCGGACGTCGGCTCCGGGCGTCGATGCGCCGGCGATCGCCACGGCAAACAGCGCCGCGGCCGCGAGCACACCGACGAGTGCTAGTCGTCTCATGTCTCTCTCCCCTCTGCTTTGCCCCTCGGTTAGCGGCGAGGACCCTAGCTCAGAACTCGTACCGCTGTTCCTTCCAGTAGTCCGCGTCGTTGTGATAGCCGTACCGCTCCCAAAAGCCGGGTTGATCGGCGGAGAGGAGCTCGATGCCGCGGAGCCACTTGGCGCTCTTCCAGAAATAGCGCGAGGGTATGACGAGCCGCAGCGGCCAGCCGTGGTCCGGCTCGAGCGGTTCGCCGTCGGCCTCCCAGGCGACGAGTGCCTTGTCGTCCTCGAGCGCCTCGAGAGGCACATTGGCCGTGAATCCCTGCTCCGAGTGTGCGAGGACGTAATGTGCGCTCGGCTTCGGGCGGACGAGCTTCGCGAGCTCCCGCCAGTGCACGCCCTTGAACGACGTATCGAACCGGCTCCAGCGTGTGACGCAATGGATATCCGTCGTGATCTCCGTCTGCGGCAGGGCCTGCAGCTCGTCGTAGCCGAGCGTGACGGGCTCCTCGACCTCGCCGAAGACCTTGAAGTCCCACGTCGCGAGATCGGTCCGCGGGACAGTGCCGGCGTGGAGGACGGGCCACTTCTCCGTCAGGTACTGGCCGGGCGGGAGGCGGGCAGGGTCGAGGCCCTTGTCGACGAGCTTCTGCTCGGCCTTCGATCGAAAGAGGCTCACTCGTACCTACACTAATTCTCATGCAGAGCACCACGTCGCCGGCAGTTGCGCGCGTTCCTCGTGCGTTTCTCCGTGTCGCCGGCCCCGACGCGGCCGACTATCTCCAGCGCATGGTCTCAAACGACGTAGAGGCACTTGCAGTTGGCGACGCCTGCGACGCGCTGCTGTTGACGGCGAAGGCCCGCGTTATTGCGCCGTTGCGGATCGTGCGCCGCGCCGAAGACGACTTTCTGCTCCTCACCGAGCCCGAGCTCGGGGAAACCGTGCGCGCGGAGCTCGTCCGGATGCGCTTCGCGGCCAAGGCGGAGGTCGAGCCGGAGGAGCACGAGGCGTGGCTCGTGCTCGGCGGCGAAGAAGTGCTCGACGAGCGGCCGGCGGGTGAAGAGGTGAGCGAGGACCAGCTGGAGCGCTGGCGGATCGAGTCGGGAATCCCGCGCTGGGGTCGCGAGATCGACGACCGCGTCCTCCCGGCCGAAGCAGGCCTGGACGAGACGCACATCAGCTTCAGCAAAGGCTGCTATCCGGGCCAGGAGCCAATCGCACGCCAGCGCTATCGCGGCAAGGTGAATCGCAGGTTGCGCGTGTTGGATGTGGACGGTCACGCGAAGGCGGGCACTGAGCTCATCCTCGAGGGGAAGACCGTGGGCCGGATCACGAGCGCGGTCTCCGGCGTAGCGCTCGGTTATGTGCGAGTGGAGGTCCCCGACGACGCGCGACTCGAGCTAGCCGCGAAAACCGGTTTCGCCCGGCTTCGCTAGGCGACGCACTCTGAAACCAGCCGGGCCATCAATCCGGCCGCCTCCTCGTTCGACAGCCCGCCGCTTCTCGCCAGCGTCTGCCAGGTGTGAAAGTGGAGTGCAAGTCTCAGGGCGGCGAGCCGTTTGCGGCGGTCGCGCGGACGGCCTTCCCAGCCGGTCCCGAGAATGTCGGCTGCGGTCTGCACGTAGGAACCGATCGTGTGCTGAAGCGCCTCGGCCAGGCTGGGGAGGAGAGCGGCGTCGCGCAGGACATTGGCAAGCATCCGTTCGCGTGGGGCGTAATAGGCATAGAGCTGTTCGAGCGCTACCAGGAGGCGCGTTCGAGGGTTGTCGATGTCCCTCCACGCGGCTGGATCGGGACGAGGGTTGGCGAGCAACCAGTGTCCCGAGCAGGCCGTCATCAGCGACCGCTCGTCGGGGAAGTGGCTGTAGACGGTAGGGCGGCTCACCTGCGCCCGTTCGGCGATCTCGACGATCGTTGTTCGCGCCGGGCCCACCTCCTCGTGCAGGGCGACAACCGCCTCGATGATCCGGCGCCGGGTTTCGGCCTGCTGCTGGGCCCGCTCCTTCAGTTGGTATTCACGCGCATTTCCTTTTTTCACTTGACACAGTGTAAACCAAGGGTCAAGATGGCACGACACCGTGTAAAGCCAAAAGAGGAGAGACCATGCAAGCGGTTCAGATCGATGAGCTCGAGTTGTTCGATGGTTGGTCGCAGAGTGATACCGGCATGCGCGTGCGCGCCGGTTTTCCGATCTCTTCAGGCACCGGCACGAAGAGCACCGCTGTCGTCTATTTCGAGTTGGAGCCCGGCGCGCATCTTGGTAGCCACACCGACAGCGCCGAAGAGGTACTGCTCGTCGTGTCGGGCAGCGGCGAAGCGACGATTGGAGATGAGCAGGCCGCCGTTCGGACGGGAACCCTCGCTGTCGTGCCGGCACTGGTCCCGCACAGCGTGAAGAACACCGGCGAAAAAACCCTCAGTGTCGTCGGCTTCTTCTCGAGCAGCACCGTTCTCTCGATCTTCGACGAGCCGATGGAGCCGTTCGGCACGCGTTACTTCTCAACGCCGATGATCGAAGAGGAAGCGGCGGTAGCCGCCTCCTAAGACGAAGTTCGCGCGAAGCCGGGCTTTGCCCGGCTTCGTTGATTAACGCCCGGCGTGTGAGGTACCCCGCGAAAACATCATGGGCCGCGAAGCGGGCCGGTTTTCGCGCGGCTATGCGCCCGGCAAGATTCGAACTTGCGACCTCTGCCTCCGCAGGGCAGCGCTCTATCCCCTGAGCTACGGGCGCTCTGAAGAGGAGCCAGTGTAGCCGGGAAGCGCGGCGGCAAGCGGTTCGCGCCCAGGTCAAGTGCGCCGTGCTCGAAACGAGCGGCTCGATCAGCTTCATCGAACAGAAGTGAGCCATCGCTTTTCGCGTTCGTCGCGCTGACCGCCATTCGATTCATGATTCTCACGAACGTGGGCGACGGCACCGAGATCTTTTGACGCTCTACCTGTCCGAAGACGACGTGCCGGAGCTGCTCGCTCCGGTTGACGCCGTGGAGGCCGTCGAAGCAGCTTTCGTCCGGATGGCTGCGGGCGCCGTCGAGATCGCACCGCGCCGGCGGCTCCGGCTCGCCGAGGGGCGCCTCGCCGACATGGCAGCGTCGGACCTCGAGCTCGGCTACGCGGGCGTCAAGACGTATACGGGGTTCGCGGAAGGTGCCGCCTTCGTCGTCGCTCTGTTCGCAGCCGATAGGCCGGAGCTCGTCGCGCTGATCGAGGCCGACCACCTCGGGCGCCTGCGCACCGGCGCGGCGAGCGCCGTGGCTGCCAAGTACCTCGCGCGCGAGGGGGCGACGTCACTCGGAGTGATCGGCTGCGGCGATCAGGCCGTGACGCAGGTTGCCTGCATCCGCGCCGCGCTTCCGTCGCTCGAGCGGGTCGTTGCCTACTGTCGCACCGAACGCAATCTGCTCGCATTCTGCAAGCGTGTCGGCGCCGAGCCCGCGGAGAGCAATCGCGAGGCGGCGGAACAGGATGTCGTGGTGACGATCACGACTTCACGCGACCCGGTGCTACGCGGCGAATGGCTGCGACCGGGTGCGCTCGTCTGCGCAGTCGGAGCGAACAACGCTGCCGCGCGCGAGCTCGACAACGTGGTGCTCGAGCGAGCCTCGTTCGTCTGCTGCGACTGGAAGGCGCAGGCACGGGTCGAGTCCGCCGATCTGATCGAGCCGATCCAGCAGGGCGTGTTGGACTGGCTGGAGGTCCACGAACTGCACGAGGTGGTTGCCGGCGAGCTTCCGGGTCGGCAATCGCCGGACGACATCGTCGTGTTCAAATCGAACGGCATCGCCTCGTGGGACGTTGCCGTTGCGGCCGCCGTGGTGGAACGCGCGCGTGAGCGCGGCGTCGGCAGGGAG
>DAITAW010000005.1:7701-62001 GCA_036824055.1 Gaiellaceae bacterium
TGCCGTTGCGGCCGCCGTGGTGGAACGCGCGCGTGAGCGCGGCGTCGGCAGGGAGGTCTAGTGGTCTGACCGGCAACGTTCGCCGGGCCCCTGGCCCGCGATCACGCGGCGCCAACGTCCACGCTCGCCCTTGTCAAGGCTACAAGCCTTGCCTGCGGGCGATCGCGGCCGCTGGCTTGGTGCTCGCGACCCAGGAACCGGGCAACGTCACCGGCCAAACCACTAGCTGCGCGCGCTCTCGAGGTCGCGCCGCGTGTCCTCGACCGTCTCGTCTCCAAGGGCCTGGATCAGCTCGGGCCGGTCGAGCAGCCTCAGCCGCTGTTGCGGGCTGAGGCGGTTCTGCACGTAGCGATCCTCGAGGATCTGAGCGAGCTCGCGGCCGCGGCCGTGCTCCCGGATGACATACGCGGCCACGCGCTCCTCCGTGCTCGAACGGGCGAAGAGAAACGAGAACGGCGAGCGCAGCAGGCCTGCGAATCGCTGCATCGGGCGATTGTATCCTTGGCGCCGTGAGGCGGAAATCGACGGAGGGCCGCTTCGCCGAGAGAGTCGTCCATGGGGTCGACGACGCAGGCGTCGCGGAGACGATCGTGATCTGGATCGAGCGCAAACAGGGCGCGGTCTGGGCAGTTGGCCGGGTTGTCAATCCGGAGAACCGCGCCAGCGACGAGCCACGGCAGCACGACTACCTCTTCGACGGCTACGAGCTCGACGATGCTCTCGACGCCGCGAACAGTGCGCTCGAAGACGACCTCACCGTGTCTGAAGGCGACGGCCGCGCCGAGAACCTGAAGCCGTTTACGCGCGGCGAGTTACTGAAGCCTTTGGAGCGGTGGTTTTTCGGTCGCCGTTAGGCCACTCGAGGTTGGCGTCCGGGATCGGATCGCCATGCGGGTCGTGCGTCGGGAATCCGAGTGCCTTGTCGATGCGCTCCTCCAGCTCCTCCGAGAGTGCATGCTCGAGCCGTTCTGCCTCGCCGTGGACTTGGTTCACGTCGACGCCGAGCGTTTCCGCGAGGTAGAGCTCGAGCAGCCGGTGGTGCCTGATGACCTCGAGCGCGACTTTCTCGCCGTCCTGCGTCAGCGTGATCCCGCGGTAGGGCTGGTGGACGGCGAGCTCGAGCGCGGCCAGCTTCTTCACCATTGCGCTGGCCGACGCAGGAGAGACGCCCTGGCGTTTCGCCAGCGCCGTCACGGAAACCCGGCCACCCTCCACGCCGAGCTTGTAGATCTCGCGCAGATAGTCCTGGATCGCGTCACTGAGTCCCGGCTTAGCCACTTCACCACAGTCTAGGCTGAGCCCCGTGCGCATCCGCATCGGCCACTCGGCAGATCCAGACGACGCGTTCATGGCCTGGGGGCTCGTTTCCGGCACCGTCGACCCGCGTGGATTCGAGTTCGAGTTCGTGCCCGAGGACATCCAGGTTCTGAACGAGTGGGCCCTCGACGGCAGGCTCGAGGTGACGGCGCTCTCGCTGGCGACGTATCCGCTCGTCCAGAGCCGGTACGCGCTGCTACGCCACGGCGCGTCGATCGGATCCGGCTACGGCCCGATCGTCGTCGCGCGCGAGGAGATGTCGCCGGATGACCTCCGCGGCCTCGAGATCGTCGTGCCCGGACGCTTGACCACCGCGTTCCTCGTGCTCGGCATGGCGCTCGGCGGCCCGTTCCGGCATCGCGCGCTCGCCTTCGACAGGATCCTCGACGAGGTCAAGACGGGCCACGCGGCCGCAGGCCTGTTGATCCACGAGGGGCAGCTGACCTATGCGGACGAAGGGCTCGTGAAGGTGCTCGACCTCGGTGAGTGGTGGCTGCTCGAAACGGGTCTGCCGCTGCCGCTCGGCGTCAACGTCGCGCGCCGTGACGTGCCGCGGCTCGACGAGCTCTCCACCGCCCTGCGCGAGTCGATCGAGGCCGGCCTCACGCATCGCGACAAGGCGACGCAGTACGCGCTCGGATTCGCGCGCGACCTCGACGCGCAAACCGCGGACCGTTTCATCGAGATGTACGTGAACGAGCTCACGTGTGACTACGGTGACGAGGGACGTCAGGCCGTCACCGAGCTCCTGCGACGCGCGGAAGCCACGGGCGCGTACGACGAGCCGGTGCGGATCGAATTCGTCGGTACGTGAGCCGGGCGGTCATCCTCTCGGGCGTCCGCACGCCGATCGGCCGTAAGGACGGCGCGCTTTCGATGCTGCGACCGGACGATCTGGCCGCCACCGTGATCGCGGAGGCGGTCGCCCGCGCGGGTGTTCCGCCCGAACAGATCGAGGACGTCTATTTCGGCGCTGCGAATCAGGCCGGCGAGGACAACCGCAACGTGGCTCGCATGGCCGTCCTGCTTGCAGGCCTGCCCGAAACGGTGGCGGGGGTCACGGTCAACCGTCTCTGCGCGTCGGGATTGTCGGCGGTTGTCTCGGCCTGTCACGCCGTCGCGGCCGGGGACGGCGAGCTCTTCGTTGCGGGCGGCGTCGAGTCGATGAGCCGTGCACCGCTCGTGACGGCCAAGCCCGAGTACGGCGACGGGACCACGTACGACACGCAGCTCGGCTGGCGGTTTCCCAACCCGCGGCTCGAGGAGATATTCCCGCTCGAGTCGATGGGCGAGACCGGCGAGAACGTCGCCGAGCGCTGGCAGGTCTCGAGAGAGGAGCAGGACGCCTTTGCCCTGCGCTCGCAGCAGCGTTGGGCGGCCGCGGCCGAAGCCGGGCGCTTCGACGACGAGCTCGTCCGGGTCGACGGGGTCGAGCGCGACGAGCACCCACGTCCCGACACGAATGCCGAAAAGCTTGCAGCGTTGAAGCCTGCGTTCCGGGCAGGCGGGACGGTCACCGCCGGCAATGCGAGCGGCATCAACGACGGCGCCGCGGCGCTCGTGATCGCCAGTGACGAAAAGGCGCAGGAGCTCGGGATCGAGCCCCTCGGCCGTTTCGTCGCCAGCGCGGTCGCGGGGGTCGATCCGCGTGTGATGGGCATCGGGCCGGTGCCTGCGGTGCGCAAGCTCCTCGCGCGTGCGCGCGTCTCCGTCGACGAGCTCGATCTCGTGGAGCTGAACGAAGCGTTTGCGTCCCAGAGCCTCGCCGTCATCAGGGAGCTGGGTCTCGACGACGAGAAGGTGAACGTGAACGGCGGGGCCATCGCGATCGGCCATCCCCTCGGGATGTCCGGCGCACGACTCGTTGTCTCGTTGCTGCACGAGCTGCGGCGGCGCGGAGGCCGTTACGGGGTTGCGACCCTCTGCGTCGGGGTCGGTCAGGGCCAGGCCGCGCTGTTCGAGCGTGTGAGCTAGCCAAGAGCTCTACAGCGGCGCGGTCCGGAGGCCGATGCCTCTCGTATGGAGCCAACCCCGCAGAGCTCCAGGCTGACCTGGCTCGCCGTCGCGATGGGCGCGGGCGGCTGCGCGCTCCTCGCGAGCGTGGGCGCAGACGCCAGATGGCTTGCCGCCCTCGGCCGGACGATTCTCGCGCAGGGCTCGGTTCCCGCGGGGATCCCCTATGCCGCGGCACCCTCCGTGGGCTGGGTGAACGTCCCGGTCCTGGGTGAGCTCGTCTTTCACGCCCTCCAGGTCGCCGGCGGGGATCGAGGCTTCCTGATCGCGCAGCTCGTCGCAACGGCCGCGGCATTGACGCTGCTCGCTCTCGGCATGCGTGCTCTCGGCGCACCAGACGCGGCACGCGCCGTTGTGTTGATGCTCGTTTTCTTCGCGGCCGCGCCGTCCTTCCTCATCGTGCGCGCACAGCTCTTCTCCCTCCTGCTGTTCTGTGTGGTCCTGCTTCTTCTGCGCGCCGAGTCCCGGAGCCCGAGCCGGCGCGTGTGGCTGCTCGTTCCGCTGATCGCGCTCTGGGCCAATCTCCACGGCGCGGTGCTCGTCGGGCTCGCGATCGCCGCTGCGTATCTGGTGCTCGAACGCGCGCGTCGCGAGCCGGTCGCTGCCGTGAGCGTTCTTGTCGCCTGCTGCGCAGCGCTGTTCTTGACACCGGCGCTCGCGGGCTCCGGTCGCTACTACCTCGGCGTGCTCCACAGTGAGGCTGCGCAGCGCGGCGAAGGAATGTGGGCACCACTGTCCGCCCACAAGCCCTTCGACGTCCTCTTCATCGTGCTCGCGATCCCGTTGCTCGTGTTCGCATTCCGGTCCGGACTGAGAGTGTGGGAGCTCGCGTGCATCGCAGCACTCGCCGTCCTCACGGTTCACGCGGGACGAAACGACGTTTGGCTCCTGTGCTTCATCGCGGCTCCTGCCGCACACGGGCTCGGGAAGAGGTTCCTCCGCGACCTGGCGGTCTCGCCGCGCACGATTGCGCTGTGCGCCGCGGTTCCGGCAATGTTCCTCGCGCTCGGACTGCTCCAGACTCCAAAGCAGTACGG
Source organism: Gaiellaceae bacterium (assembly GCA_036824055.1). Classification (GTDB taxonomy): domain Bacteria; phylum Actinomycetota; class Thermoleophilia; order Gaiellales; family Gaiellaceae; genus 3-1-20CM-4-69-9. The sequence goes on from DAITAW010000005.1 coordinate 12,069, forward strand.
TGCCGGCGTGCGCGTTCGCGGCGAGGCCGCGCAGCTGGCCGCCGGCAAGCCGATCCTCGCCGACGGCATGGATGCGGAACAGCTGGCACTCGACGGACGCCGGGTCTGGATGGCGAATCCGCTCGACGCGTTCTCGCGCCACGACCAGCGCCTCTATCTCGACTGGCTCAACGCGAGCCCCGCGGGGGATGCATTGCTGCGTCAGGCAACGGCTGTCGTCGTCGCGCGCGGAAGCAAGCCCCAGCTACGGCTCGAACGAGACCGTTCTTTCCGGCGTGCCGGGCTGGATGCAAAAGCGGTCGTTTACGTTCGCATTCCCTCGAACGAGTGATTCCGCGCGTAGAGACGCAAGTTTGCGGGAAGAACGCGTTCTTTTCCGCCAATGCGACACCTACACAGCACCCCAGCCGATCGTAAGGAAGCGGTACGCGTGCTCGTCGTCGACGATCACGCTCTGTTCGGGGAGGCGTTGATGCTGACGCTCGGGATCGACGAGCGCATCGAGGTCATCGGCTCCGCATCGAGCGGCGTCGAGGCGGTCTCACTCGCCGAGGCGATGCGCCCGGACGTCGTTCTGATGGACGTGCACATGCCGACGATGGACGGCATCGAAGCGACGCGAAGGGTTCGGCGCGTGTCGCCGGCCTCGCGCGTCGTGATGGTGACAGCGTCCCGCTCGCCGGAGATCGCATTCCACGCGCTGGCTGCGGGAGCCGAGCGCTGTCTGGGGAAGGACACGCCGGCGGTGAAGCTGATCGACGCGGTCCTCGAGGCCCCCCAGCGAGCGACAGTGACCAGGCTCGTCCCGCGTGAGGCGAGGATCGCCTGATGAGCGGCGTGGTCTCCACGAAGCCTCTTCCCACCCTCGAAGCGCTCTCGGAGCTCGCACGCCTCAGCCTCGACGGCTCCAGCGAGGCGATCGAGCGGATCCTCTCGCTCGCTCGTGCGGCGCTCGACATGGATGTAGCTCTTGTCGGCGCGTTCGACGGCGACTTCGTCGTGGAGGCGGTCGACGGCGACAACGAGTGGTTCGACCTCGAAGTCGGCACGCGTCTGCCCGCCGAACAGACCTACTGCAGGCGGATGACCCAGGGCGAGTTGCCCTTCCTCATTCACGACGCTGCCACCGATGAGCGCACCGCTGATCTCCCGCTGACGCGCGAGGCAGGCATCGGCGCGTACATCGGCGCTCCGATCCGGCTCTGGGATGGAACCCTCTACGGCACCCTCTGCTGTCTCAGCCGGTCCGCCGAGCCGTCCCTCAACGATCGCGACGTGCGTTTCCTGCGCGTGCTGGCGGAGATCGTCGCGGATCAGGTCGATCGAGAGCAGCTCGAGAGCGAGAAGCGAAAGCTGGAATGGTCGCGCATTCGCGCGATCCTCGACTCCGACCACATGGACATCGAGTTCCAGCCCATCTTCGATTTGCTCGATTGCCGCATCGTTTCGCTCGAGGCTCTCGCGCGTTTCTGGACGGAGCCGATGCGGCCGCCCTCGGCCTGGTTCGCCGAGGCGACCGAGGTCGGGCTTGGTGTCGAGCTCGAGCTTGCGGCGATGCGCGCTGCCCTGTTGCGTCTCGACGAGTTCCCTGCCGATGTTGCGATCGCTCTCAACGTGTCGCCTGCGACCGCGCTCGGTCCGCGTTTCTGCGGACTGCTGCAGGACGTCGCCGACAGAGTCGTGATCGAGATCACGGAGCACGCTCAGGTCGACGACTACGACGCGTTGAGCGAGGCGCTCGCTCCTCTGCGAGAGCGCGGCGCACGGCTCGCGATCGACGACGTCGGCGCCGGCTTCGCGAACCTCCGTCACATCCTTCGGCTCGCTCCCGACATCGTGAAGCTCGATCTCAGCCTCACGCAGGAGATTGCCCGCGATCCCGCCCGCGAGGCGCTGGCATCGTCACTCGTCGGGTTTGCGGGGGGCGTCGGGGCCTCGATCGTCGCCGAAGGCATCTCCAGCGACGAGGATCTCGCGCTCCTGCGGACGCTCGGCGTCGGTTACGGCCAGGGCTTTCACCTCGCCAGGCCCTCCCCCGCTTCTCCACTGATCCTCCCCCAAAGCCGTGAGCGCCTCCTGCCGCAGGCGCTCACGGCACCCCCCTTGCAGAAACCACAATCCTGTTCCAGAGTGAGTCTGCTTGAGCACTGCCCTCGCCCAAGCCCCAACCGCTGACGCGACGCGCCTGCTCTACGAGCGGCACTCGTCGCGGATCTTCGGCTTCTGCCTGAGCCGGCTCGGCTCGCGCGAGGAGGCCGAGGACGCAGTGCAGACGACGTTCCTCAACGCGCAACGCGGTCTCGGGCGAGGAGTCGTTCCCCACTACGAGCTCGCGTGGCTGTTCAAGATTGCGCAGAACGTCTGTCACAACCGTCATCAGTCTGCGCGGAGACGCGGGCGCGTCGAGGCAACGCACGACCTGGACGCATTGCAGGACGTGCTCGCCACGCCGGAACGCGGCGGCTCCGTCTCGCTCGGCGATCTGACGCGGGCGTTGTCGGCTGTGCCCGAACGGCAGCGGCGTGCGCTGCTTCACCGGGAGTTTCAGGGATTGTCATACGAGGAGATCGGCCTCGAGCTCGGCGTTTCCGTCTCGGCTGTCGAGACGCTGATCTTTCGAGCCCGTCGGTCGGTCGCTGCAGAGCTCGGTCGCCTCGAGACGAAGCCGTCACGTCGCGGCGCGGTCGCTTCGATCGCCGAGGTCTTCCGTTGGCTCTTCAAGGGTGGTGCCGCGCCGGTCAAGGTCGCCGCCGCTGTGACCGCGGTTGCGTCGCTGGCCGTTGTGCCCGCCGTCCAGCGCCATCTGACGGTGTCACCGAATGCACCGAAGGCTGTCACGGCGACGAAGCTCACGCCCACCGTCGATCCTTCGCCGAAAGTGGTGCACATGTCGACGTCGTTGCGGCCCTCCTCGCCTGCGAGCTCGATCGCTTCTCCCGTGGCGACGGAGCCCGCGGTGAACACCGGCTCGACTCCGCTCCGCAACGATCCTCCGTCGTCCGCCTCGCCTGCGACGACTGCGGGCGCAGCGACACCGTCCGCGACGCCTGCCGCCGTTCCGCTCCCGCTGCAGCTGCCCATGCCGGACGTGGTCAGCCCGCCGACGCTCACAGTGCCGAGTATCGACACCGGGCTGGTGCTGCCTGCGGTCACCGTGCCGAACGTGACCGACGTGCCGGTGACGCTGCCTCCGGTTACTCCGCAGCTCCCCTAGTCAGCGCGGCGGTATCCTGAGCGGCCGATGGCCGTCGCAACCGAGCGCGAATACGGGCTCTTCGTCAACGGCGAGCTCGTGGAGCCTGCGTCAGGGGAAGTCCGTGACCTGACGGAGCCTGCGACGGGTGAGCCGCTCGCCCGAGCCGCGATGGCCGGCGAGGCCGACATCGATCGAGCGGTCGAAGCGGCGCGTGCGGCGCTCGACGGGCCATGGGGCAAGACGCCGCCGACGGAGCGTTCGCGGCTTCTGCATGCACTCGCGGACGCGATCGTCGCGAACCGCAAGGAGCTCGCCGAGCTCGAGGTGCGCAATGTCGGCAAGGCGATCTCTTCGGTGAAGGCGGAGGTCAGTCAGGCGGTCGAGAACTTCCGCTTCTACGCGTCGGCGATCGCGTCGATCGCGGGACGCTCGAACCCGATCGGCGGCTCGCTGCTGTTCTATTCGCTGAAGGAGCCCGTCGGCGTCGCCGGCCAGATCGTCCCGTGGAACTACCCGCTGATGATGTCCACCTGGAAGCTCGCGCCTGCTCTGGCGGCCGGGTGCTCCGTCGTGTTGAAGCCGGACGAGGCGACGCCGCTGACTGCGCTGCGGCTGGGCGAGCTCGCGGCGGAGGTCGGCTTTCCGCCGGGTTCCGTGAACATCGTTCCCGGCCCCGGCAAGACGACGGGCGCGTATCTCGTCCGTCATCCGGATGTCGACAAGATTGCGTTCACGGGGTCGACCGCGACCGGGGGCGAGATCATGCGGCTCGCTTCCGGGCCGATCAAGCGCATCACGCTCGAGCTCGGCGGCAAGAGCCCGAACCTCGTGTTCGCCGACGCAAATCTCGACGATGCGATTCCCAGTGCCGTGTGGTCGATCTACTACTCGGCGGGGCAGAGTTGCGAAGCGCGCTCGCGTGTCCTCGTGGAGCGGTCGATCTACGACGACTTCGTCGCGAAGTTCTCCGGCTACGCGGAACGACTGCGCGTGGGCGATCCCCTCGATCCGGAGACGCAGGTCGGTTCACTCATCTCGACGGCGCACCGCGACAAGGTGCACGGGTTTGTCGAGCAGGGGCGTGAAGAGGGCGCCGACGTGGTCACCGGGGGAGCGATCGCCGACGGCAAGGGCGCCTTCTATCCCCCGACCGTGCTCGCCGGCGTCGAGAGCGCGATGTCGGTCGCGCAGGAGGAGATCTTCGGGCCCGTCGTCACCGTGATTCCGTTCGAGGACGAGAAAGATGCGATTCGCATCGCCAATGACGTGCGGTATGGACTGATGGCGACGGTCTGGACGGGCGACCCAGCGCGCGGGCATCGCGTGGCGAGCCTGATCAAGGCCGGCACGGTGGGGATCAACATGCCCTACACCGCCTTCCCCGGCATCCCCTTCGGGGGCTACAAGCAGTCGGGGTTCGGCCGCGAGCTCGGCCTCGAGACGCTCGAGCTCTACCTCGAGACCAAGAGCGTGCTCGTTTCGACGAGCCCGAAGCCGATCAACCCGTTCGGCCTCTAGGCACGAGCTCGTCACAGATTCGTACCCGTGCCTGGCACCGGTACGCGTCCGACAGCGTCACGCCCAGGAGGGATGATCGCGACGTGCGCGTTCACGAGCGGCTCGACGAGCTTTACGCCATCGGCGGCGGGGTCGGCGCCAACCGCGTTGCCGGGAGCGACGGCGAGGATCGCGCGCACGAGCTGGCGGCCGGGTGGATGCGTGAGGCCGGGCTCGAGGTCGAGGTGGACGAGGCCGGGAATCTCATTGGCCGCACCCCGGAACCGAGCGTCTGGACGGGCTCGCACCTCGACTCGGTGCCCTTCGGAGGCAAGTTCGACGGTGCGCTCGGCGTCGTAGCCGCGATCGAGGCGGTCGAGGACATTGGGAAGGGCGCGGTGATCGTCTTCCGGGACGAAGAGCGCGGCTGCGTGGGGAGCTCCGCCTTCGTCGAGCGCGGAGCGCTTCCCGAGTGCTTCCTCGAGGTGCACATCGAGCAGGGGCCCGTCCTCGAGCGGGCCGGCGCTCCGCTGGGGCTCGCGATGGGGATCGTCGGCATCGTCCGCGGCGAGCGCACGTTCGAAGGCCGCGTCGGCCACGCGGGCACCGTCCCGATGCTCGGACGCTCGGACGCGCTGGTCGCGGCGGCCGAGTACGTGCTGCAGGTGCGCGACATCGCCGCGGCCGTGGACGGTGCGGTCGCAACCGTCGGCGTCGTCGACGTCGAGCCCGGAGCGGTCAACGTGATTCCGGGACGGGTACGCGTCTCGGTCGACGCCCGCGCCCCCGACCGGGAGAGACTCGACCGCCTCGTCGCCGAGCTCGGGCTCCACGCGGACTTCCGTCTCGAGCCGGTTCCGATGGCCGAAGCGCCGATCGGCGCCTTTCGGGCGGAGCTGCAGGAACGAGGCCTGCCTGTGGTGGAGCTCCCTTCGGGAGCAGGGCACGATGCGGCCACACTTGCGGGCGCGGGCGTTCCGACGGCGATGCTCTTCGTCCGCAGCCTCAACGGCGGAATCAGCCATTCGCCGCAGGAAGAATCGTCCGCGGAGGACGTCGAGCTGGCCGTCGAGGTCCTCGCCGGGGCCCTTGCGAGGCTCACCTAGGAATCGCCCGTCGGCAGCCCTATAGTCGCGTGCGGCACCCGAGGACAGGAGAGAGGAGAACATGAGGAAGAGGAAGCTCGGTTTCGCCCTGCCGCTTGCACTCGTCGCTGCGTTGATCCTCGCGCTCGGCGTCTCGACAGGCTCGGCAAAGACGCAGAAGAAGGCGGCGCCATTCAAGGCCGCGTGGATCTACGTCGGACCCCACAAGGACGGTGGCTGGTCGCAGGCGCACGACCAGGGTCGTCTCTACGTGCAGCGCAAGCTCGGTTCGAGCGTCCAGACCACCTACAAGGAGAACGTCCCGGAAGGGCCGCAGACCACCCAGGTGATCGAAAGCCTGATCCGAGACGGCAACAAGATCATCTTCGCGACGTCGTTCGGCTACCAGCCGGCGGTCGTCGCAGAAGCAAAGAAGCATCCCGACATCAAGTTCGAGATGGCGACCGGCACGGCTCAGTCGAAGAACATGGCTGAGTACTTCGGTGCCGCCGAAGACGCCATCTACCTCTCCGGGATGGCAGCCGGTGCCGCGACGAAAGACGGCGTCATCGGATACGTCGTTCCGTTTGCGACTCCGGAGATCATCCGGCACGCGAACGCATTCGCACTCGGCGCGCAGGCAACACATCCGGGCGCGAAGGTCAAGCTGATCTGGACGAATGCCTGGTTCGATCCGGCCAAGGAGACCAAGGCCGCACAGAGCCTCCATGCAGGCGGTGCCGATGTCCTGGGGCAGAACGTCGACAGTCCTGCAACCGGCCAGTACGCCGAGAAGAAGGGCATTCCCTGGGTCGGCTACGACTCGAATGCGCACAACTTCGCGCCGAATCAGTGGCTGACCGGAGCGGTCTACAACTGGGGCCCGTACTACCTCCGCAAGGTGAAGGCGGCGATGAACGGCACCTGGAAGACCAACTTCTACTACGGCACCCTCAAGGAAGGCTTCGTCAGTCTTGCGCCTTACGGCAAGCATGTGAGTGCGAAGACCAAGGCCGCGATCGCGGCGAAGAAGGCAGCTCTGATCAAGGGCACCTTCTACGAGTTCGCCGGTCCGCTGTACGACCAGAAGGGAAAGCTGCGCATCCCGAAGGGCAAGCGCATGTCCGTGAAGGATCTTTACGCGATGAACTGGCTCGTAAGGGGCGTCATCGGTAGCGCCAAGAGCTGATCTGGACGGCGGTGGGGAAGCTCAGGCTTCCCCACCTTCGACCGCGGCCGTCGCCTTGCGCGGGATCACGAAGCGCTTTCCCGCCGTCGTGGCAAATGACCGCATCGACTTCGACGCGGCGCAAGGCGAGGTCCACGCTTTGCTGGGCGAGAACGGCGCCGGCAAGACCACGCTTTCGAACATCCTCACCGGGCTCTACCGACCCGACGAAGGGGAGATCGTTCTCTTCGGCAAGCCCGCGGAGTTCCAGTCTCCGCGCGACGCGCTCGACGCGGGGATCGCAATGGTGCACCAGCACTTCCGGCTCGTGTCGCCGTTCACTGTCGCCGAGAACGTCGTCCTCGGCGACCATCGGGACGTCGGGCGGTCGTTCCTGCTCCGTCCACGGGCGATCGAAGAACGGGTCGAGGAGCTCTCGCACCGGTACGGGCTTGCGGTCGAACCACGGGCGCGGATCTGGCAACTGTCCGTCGGCGAACAGCAGCGGGTCGAGATCCTCAAAGCTCTCTACCAGGACGCCCGAATTCTCATCCTCGACGAGCCGACCGCCGTGCTCACACCGCAGGAAGCGGAGGCGCTCTTCGGCACGATCCGGACGATGGCGGCTGACGGCCGGACGGTGATCTTCATCTCGCACAAGCTGCACGAGGTCAAGGCCGTTGCAGATCGCGTGACGGTGCTTCGCCGCGGGAAGTCGGTTGCGACTGTTCCCGCTGACGAGGCAACGCTGCGTTCCCTCGCCGCGCTGATGGTCGGACGCGATGTCGAGACAGGACGGCGTCCAGCAGAGCGTGGTCCCGTTGGCGAGCCGGTCCTCGAGCTCGACGGGGTCTGGGCTGACGGCGACCGCGGCGTGCCGGCGGTGAAAGACGTGTCGCTCACGATTCGCGGCGGTGAGATCGTCGGCGTCGCGGGTGTCGCGGGCAACGGCCAACGCGAGCTGGCCGAGACCATCGTCGGGATGCGGCCGGCGACGAACGGAGCCGTGGAGGTCTGCGGTCGCCGTCTGAGCGGGGGGGATCCGCGCGAGGCGATTTCGGCCGGCGTCGCCTATGTCCCGGAGGATCGGCTCGGGACTGGTGTGGCTCCGGGTTTGAGCATCGCCTCGAACGTCGTGCTCAAGTCGTATCGCGGCTCGCCGGTGTCGAGCGGGCCGCTGCTGCGCTTCGGTCGCATCCGAGGCCTTGCGCGCGACGTCATCGATCGCTACGACGTGCGCACCTCGGGGCCCAACGTGCCGGCGTGGCAGCTATCCGGCGGCAATCTGCAGAAGGTGGTGCTGGCGCGGGAGTTTTCGGGAGAGCCCGCGGTGCTCGTCGCCGCGGCTCCCACACGGGGGCTCGACGTGGCGGGGATCGAGACCGTGCACTCGTACCTGCGACGGGCGGCCTCGACCGGCGTCGGCGTCCTCCTCATCAGCGAGGACCTCGACGAAATCCTGGCGCTCGCGGACCGGGTTGCGGTGATGTACGAGGGCAGCGTTGTCGGTGAGCGCGATGTGGGGACGGCGACTCTTGAAGAGCTCGGCCTCCTGATGGCCGGCGCGGGTAGCGAGGGCTGATGCGGATCGAGCGCCGCCTGCGGCAGCCCTGGTGGCTCGTCGTCGTCGTGCCCGTCCTGTCGATTGCGATCGCCTTCGTCCTCTCGGCGGTTGTCTTGCTCCTGACCGGGCATCCGCCGCTGAAGTCGTTCCACCGGCTCCTCGACGCGGCGTTCGTCGCCAACGGCGCGCTCAGCGACACGGTGGTCTCTGCAACACCGCTCGCGTTCACCGGGCTCGCGGCGGCGGTCGCCTTCCGCATGAACCTCTTCAACATCGGCGGCGAGGGGCAGCTCTACGCGGGCGCGATCACCGGCGCGGCGGTTGGTCTGCTCATGGCGGGATCTCCTTCGCCGCTCGTCATCGCCGGAATGATCGTGGCCGGAGCGGCGGGCGGGGCGCTGCTCGCTGCGATCCCCGCGGTGTTGCGCGCGTTCTTCTCGACGAACGAGATCATCACGTCGCTCATGCTCAATTACGTCGTCGCACTGATCATGGAGTACCTGATCTTCGACAGTCACTCGTACCTGCGTGACTCGTCCGGCTTCCAGGCGAACGTGTTTCCGCAGGGAAAGGTTCTGCCAGACCAGGCGTCATGGTCGAGTTGGTCGATCCACGGCCTCGTCCTCCCGCTCGGATTTCTTCTTGCGGTCGGTGTCGCCGTTTTGGTGTGGCTGCTCTATGCACGAACCCGTTTTGGCTTCGAAGTGCAGGTGATCGGCGACTCTGCTCGTGCCGGACGGTATGCGGGGATGCGCACGCGACGCAAGATCCTGGCCGTCATGTGCCTTTCCGGTGCGATCGCAGGGATCGGAGGCGCGAGCCAGATGGGCGACTTTCGCCACCAGCTCGACCCGCCCGGGCTGCGGCAGGCGAACTACGGCTATACCGGGATCGTCGTCGCCGCGCTCGCGCGGTACAACCCATTCGCGGTTGTGCTCGTCGCGCTCCTGATCGGTGGCTTGACGAACGCCGGCTTCACGTTGCAAGGGGCCGACTTTCCTGCAGGGCTCGTCGGCGTCATTCAGGGACTGATCCTCTTCTGCGCCCTCGGTGGCGAGCTCTTCGTGCGCTATCGCGTGAGGTTCGCCTGGTGAACAACAGCTTCGTCGTGGTCGTGCTTGCGTCCGGTGTCCTCTATGGGACGCCCCTGCTCTATGCAGCGCTCGGGGAGGTGCTCGCAGAGCGATCCGGGGTTCTCAACCTGGGCGTCGAGGGGATGATGCTCATGGGCGCCGTGATGGGGTTCTGGACGGTCGAGCGCCTGCCCGGTCCCACCCCGCTGATCCTGGCGGCCTCGATCGGGGTGGCCGCACTGGCAGGTGCAGTCATGGCCGCGATCCACGCGTTCCTCGTGATCACGTTGCGGGCGAACCAGATCGTCTCGGGACTCGCCTTGACGATCTTCGCCGGCGCGGCCGGCCTTTCGTCCTATCTCGGCAACGACCTCCAGCTCTCCGGTAAGCCCGCGAACCACCAGTTCCAAGAGGTTCTGCCGTCGTCGTGGCAGAACCTGCCCGTGGTCGGGCCCATCATCTTCGGCCAGTCTCTCCTCGTCTACGCATCCTGGGTCTGCGTCGCCCTCGTGGCGCTGTACCTGACGCGCACACGTCTCGGCCTGAACCTGCGCGCGGTGGGAGAGTCGCCCGCCGCCGCCGACGCGATGGGCGTCAACGTGTCGAGGTACCGCTACGCGCACACGCTGATCGGCGGCGCATTTGCAGGGGTCGGCGGCGCCGCGTTCAGCCTGTCGATCACGCCGCAATGGGTGGACGGGCTCACTCAGGGGGCGGGCTGGATCGCGATCGCGCTCGTGATCTTCGCCTTCTGGCGGCCGACACTGTGCCTGGTCGGCGCGTACTTCTTCGGTGCCTTCACCGCGCTGCCGTTCGCGCTGCAGGGACACGGCGTCACGGTCGCGCCCGAGCTCTTTCAGACGCTTCCGTACGTCGCGACGATCGTGGCGCTCGTGCTGGTCTCCTCGCGGGCGGCACGGTTGCGCTTCGGCGCGCCGGCTGCCCTGGGATTACCGTACGTGCGCGAGGAGCGCTAGCCCTTCAGCCGGTCTCCCGAAACGAGATCGGCTGCGCCCCCTCCCAGAGGGTGCGCCGGCCGAGCTCCTTGAGCTGCTCCCGGCCTTCGACGACCGTGGCGAAATGGTTGGCCCAGAGCTGCCCCGCTTTCGAGGCGAAGGAGCAGTACCCGTAAGGAAGGAGCAGCTCGGTCTCGCTCTGCCCGCCCGGGTACAGGGCGAGCTCGCCGGGATGCGGATACGACGTGGCGTTCTCCGGGCCGATTCCCAGCTCGCGGTCACCCCAGGGAATCCAGTTCGACTCTCCGCTCCAGCGGCAGTGGATGATCTTGTCGTCGAAGGGAAGGATGCGCCGGAACGCAGCGACCGTCCGAGGTGCGAGCTCCTCCTCGAAGCGCGCCAGGAAGCGGAGGTCGCCCGTCGTGATTTCGATCATCAGTGCCCCTGCCAGTGATGCTGCCGAGTCTCTCGGTCGCGAGCACCAAGCCAGGGGCCGGCGTGTATTGCTGGTAGGGGCACTAGGGGATTCTCGCTCCTTGGGCGATCCAGCGTCCGAGGAGGTCGCGTTCTGCCTGCGTCATGCCGGTGACGTTTCCGAGCGGCATCGCCTTCGTCTGCACGGCCTGCTGCTCGATCGCGGACGCCTGGGCCTTGATCTCCTGCGGCGTGTCGAGCTCGATCCCACGCGGCGCCGTGCTCACCTTCGTCGGTTGCTGGGAGTGGCAGGCGGTGCAGCGCTGGTCGACGATGCGCGCGACTCGAGCGAACGGAACAGCAGGCGTGCCGGCCGCGGACTCGTTCTGCGGGCGGATCAGGATCGCCAGCACCGCAATCGCGACCGCGGCGGAGATCGGAATCGCCCACACGGTCTGTCCGAGGTGGCGGAGGTTGAAGAAGTGGCGGACCCACGCTCCGATGACGAGCAGCACGACGAGGATGAGCCAGGAGTAGCTGTGCCCGTAGGTGAACGGGAAGTGGTTCGAGAGCATCGTGAACACGACCGGCAGCGTCAGGTAGTTGTTGTGGACCGACCGCAGCTTCCCGCGGGCATTGGCCGCCGGGTCGGGCTCGCGGCCGGCCTGCTTCGCGCGCACGAGCTCCCAGTGCGCGGGGATGATCACGAAGAAGACATTGCCGACCATCATCGTCCCGATCATCGCCCCGATCTGGAGATACGTCGCGCGCGCGCTGAAGAGATGGGTGACGCCCCAAGCGGCGAGCGTGATCGCTCCCAGGAGCACGGCCGCAAGCAGGAACGGTTTCGATCCGAGCAGCCGGCAGAGCACGTCGTACGCGAGCCACGCTGCCGCCAGTAGGGCGATGCTGATCGCGACGGCCTCACCGGCTGTGAGGTCGGCGACGCTCTTGTCGATCAGATAGGTGTCGGCGTTCAGGTAGTAGAGGACGATCATCAGCGCGAAGCCGCTGAGCCACGTCGTGTACGCCTCCCACTTGAACCAGTGCAGCGTCTCCGGGAGGATGCGCGGCGCGACGAGGTACTTCTTGATGTTGTAGAAGCCGCCGCCGTGGATCTCCCACGTCTCGCCGCCGATGCCGGCCTGGCCCTCGCTCTCGTCTTTCGGCGGTCGGAGGTGGTTGTCGAGCGCGATGAAGTAGAAGGACGACCCGATCCAGACGATGCCGGCGATGACGTGCAGCCAGCGCGTCAGCAGGTTGAGCCAGTCGGTGACGTACGGGTCTAGCGCTAGGAGCGACGCCATCGGTCCTCTGCGATTGCGACCAGCTCCTGCACGGCCGTGTCGAGCTCCTGCTCGCGCGTTCGCTCGAGCCGCTCGCGCAGGATCGGGACGAGCTCGCTCTTCGGCCGGCGGTTGACGAAGACGACGAAGCGAAAGCCGAACCGTTGCTCGTATTCCGCGTTGAGTCGTTCGAGCTCGGCGAGGGTTTCCGGATCGTCGTCGCTGCCTTGCTCGGCCGCGGAGCGCGCTGACAGTTTCTTCGCGCCGATCGCCGGATGGGCATTCAGCGCTTCGAGTTTCTCGTCCTCGTTCAAGTCGGCGATCACGTCGCTCGCCGACGCGAGCGGGTCGTCACGTTCGGCGAGCTTCTCGACGAGTCGCGTGCGCCCTTCGAAGAGCTCGGCCAGCTCGTCGATGGTCAGCTGCCGCGGTAGGTCGTGCACCCGTAGGAGGAGACGAGCAGGGGGATGTGGTAGTGACCGTCTTCGAGCTCGACCTCGACGCCGATGCCCTTGAAGAACGGCGACGGAGGACGGAAGAGAAGCCGGTAGACGCCGGGCTCGAGATCGGTGGCCAGCGGGGCGATGCGGCCGTCGGTGTCGGTGTCGCTCGCCGTCACGAGGTCTTCGCGCCACAGCTCGACTCGGACGCCCGTCGCCGGCCGGCCGCGCTCGATGTCGAGGACGTGGGTCGAAAGCGAGATGCTCATAACGCGAATCTTTCCGCCTGGACGCGATGTTCCTTTGCGATCTCGGTCTCCTCGGCCCGGACGAGGTGGCCGTCGCGGACGATTTCCTCGCCGCCCACGTAGAGACGATCGACCCGGTGGGGGCCGGAGAGGACGAGCCCTGCGACGAGATCGTCGGCCCCACCGAGCTCCAGTCCGTCGGTGCGCCAGACCGCGAGGTCGGCCCGCTTCCCGGGTGAGAGCTCACCGATGTCGTCGCGGCCGAGCACCGCAGCACCTCCTCGCGTCCCCAGCCGGAGAGCATCGCGGACGCCGAGGGCCTGCGGCCCGCCGCGGGCACGCGCGACCAGCAGTGACTGCTTCACCTCGAGGAAGAGATCGCCGCGCTCGTTCGACGCGGAGCCGTCGACCCCGAGCCCGACCCGGACGTTTGCGTCGAGCAGCTCGCGCACACGCGCGATCCCCGCGCCGAGGCGCATGTTGGACGTCGGGCAATGCGCAACCCCGACGTCGTGCTTGCCGAACGTCGCCACGTCGTCGTCCGAGAGGTGAACGCAGTGAGCGCACCAGACGTCCTCTGCGAGCCAGCCGACCTGCTCGAGATATTCGACCGGCGTGCAGCCGTAGAGGTCGCGGCAATAGTCCTCCTCCTCGACCGCCTCTGCGAGGTGGGTGTGGAGGCGTAGCCCGAGCCTCCGCGCCAGCTCCGCCGACTCCGTCATCAGCTCGCGCGTGACCGAGAACGGCGAGCAGGGTGCGACCGTGACCTCGACGTGCACGCCGTCCGCGAGACCGGCCGCCGCCTCTGTGGCCGTAAGCGCGTCGTCGCGTGTTTCGACGACCGCGTCGGGCGGGAGACCGCCCTGCGACTCGCCGAGATCCATCGAACCGCGTGCCGCGACGATCCGCACGCCCAGCTCCCGCGCGGCGAGGATCTCCGCCTCGAGCAATCCGGTGACCCCCGGTGGGAAGAGATAGTGATGATCGAAGACCGTGGTGCAGCCCGAAAGGGCGAGCTCCGCGAGCCCGACACGCGCAGCCGCGTACTCGGCCTCGTCGTCGATCGCCGCCCAGATCGGGTAGAGAGCCTCGAGCCAGCCGAAGAGGTTCTCGTCCTGCGCCCGCGCCCGCGTGAGGTTTTGCCAGAGGTGGTGGTGCGTGTTCACGAGCCCGGGCGTCACCACGGCGCCGCCGAGATCGTGTACCTCGTCGGCCGCGGGCTTCGCGCCGGCGCCTATGTCCTTCACTAGACCGTCGGCGACGAGGATCCAGCCGCTGTCGTATTCGGTGTCCGCGTCGTCCATCGTGACAACGTGGGCATTGGTGAGCAGCATGCTCAAATCTTCAGCGGCACGATCTGGAAGCGGTCGACGTCGACGAGCCCCCGATCCGTGATCTTCAGGCTCGGGATCACCGACAACCCGAGGAACGACAGGGTCAGGAACGGTGTCGCACCCGACCAGCCAAGCTCGCGGGCGGCGTCGTTGCACGCCAGGCTCTTCGCGATCACCTCGTCGAGTGGTGCGTCGGCCAGCAGCCCGGCCACGGGAAGCGGCAGCTCGGCCTTCACCTCGCCACCGTCCACGACGACGATGCCACCGCCTAGTTCGCCGAGCCGCTCGACCGCTCTCGTCATGTCGTCGTCATTCAGGCCGACGACGACGATGTTGTGCGCGTCGTGCGCCACCGTCGACGCGAGAGCGCCCCGCTGCAGTCCCGAACCGTGGACGAAACCATGGCCGATGCGGCCCGTACCCAGGTGCCGTTCGATCACGGCGATCTTCGCGAGATCCTTGGCTGGGTCGGCGACGGCGAATCCGGCCACCGTTACAGGCTCGACTTCGACCGAATCGGTCACCACCTGGTCCGGAACGAGCCCGATCGCGCGCGCATTGCCGCTCTCCCACGGGATCGCGAAGTCGGCCGAGCTCACCGGCCGGTTGCGCACCGTGTGCTTGACCCATTCGGGCACGCCGGGCTCCGGAATCTCTTCGACCGGCCGCCCTGCCTTCAGCGTCAGCTCGGGCTCGAAGCGCAGCAGGTCCGGCAGGAGCAGCAGATCGGCCTGATAACCCGGCGCGATCGCGCCGAGGTGCCAGAGCCTGTGCCACGTCGCAGGATTGATCGTTGCGAGCACGACCGCGTCCTCGGGCGCGATTCCGGCCGCAACGGCTTCGCGCACCATCCCGTTGATGTGACCGTTCTCGGCGATGTCCTCCGGGTCGCGATCGTCGGTGCAGAACGCGATCCGGTTCGTGCCGAGCTCTTGCACGAGCGGGAGCAGCGCCTGCAGGTTCCGTGCCATCGATGCCTCGCGGATCAGGAGCCACATGCCGACACGAAGGCGTTCGCGCCCCTCTTGCACGGTGAGCGCTTCGTGATCCGAGCGAATGCCGGCCGCTACGTAGGCGTTGAGCTCCTTGCCGAGCAGCCCCGGTGCGTGGCCGTCCACCTGTACGCCCTCTGCGAGGCGCAGTTTGTCGAGCTCGTTCACATCGCCGTTGATGACGCCCGGGAAATTCATCATCTCCGCCAGCCCGAGGACGCGTCGACGCCTGAGCAGGCTCTCGAGGTCGCCGCTCGAGAGCGCGCGTCGTGGCGATTCGAACTTCGAGGCGGGGATCGACGAGGACGCCATGAAGTAGAAGTCGAGCGGCAGCCCTTCGCACGCGTCGAGCAGCCAGTGCACGCCGTCGGTTCCGAGGACATTCGCGAGCTCGTGCGGGTCGAGAACGACTGCGGTCGTGCCGAGGGGAAGCACGAGACGCGCGAATTCGTCCGGCAGCAGCTTCGTCGATTCGAGATGCATGTGTGCGTCGATGAAGCCGGGGACGACGTAGCGCCCGGATGCGTCGACAATCTCGTGTCCGTCGTACTTCCCCAGGCCGGCGACCCAGCCGTCCGCGATCGCGACGTCGGTTTCGAGCCACTCTCGCGTGAACACGGAGAGGACGCGGCCGCCGCGCACGACGACGTCCGCGGGCTCGTCGCCGCGGGCCACGGCAAGGCGTCGGGAGAGATCGCTGGACACGGCGAGGCGATTCTCCCATGACGGCGAAGTACGCTTGGCCCCCGTGGACGTGCTGACGCCCCGCACCCTCGAAGAGGCGTTGCGCCTGAAGGCGGAGCGTCCCGAGGCCGTGCCCATTCAGGGCGGGACGGACGTGATGGTCGAGCTCAATTTCGACCGTGCTCGGCCGGCTGCGCTGCTGAATCTCAACGAGGTGGCGGAACTGCGCGGCTGGGCACGGCGGAACGGGACGGTCTGGCTCGGCTCCGGGCTGACCTATGCCGAAGCGATGGAACGGCCGCTTGCCGATGCGCTGCCTGCTCTGGCGGAGGCGGCGCGGACCGTGGGCGGCCCCCAGATCCGCAACCGCGGGACGATCGGCGGCAACCTCGGAACGGCCTCGCCCGCCGGCGACGCGCTGCCGCCGCTGCTCGTCTGCGCTGCCGAGGTTGACCTCGCGAGCGTTCGCGGCGAACGGACGGTCCCGTTGCCGGAGTTTCTCGTCGGGCCGAAGCAAAACGTTCTTGCCGAAGACGAGCTCATCCTCGGGGTCTCCGTCGCTGCCACGGACAGCCGGCAGACGTTCATGAAGGTCGGACCGCGCAACGCAATGGTGATCGCGGTCGTCTCGCTGGCGTTGCGCGTCGACGGGGAGCTCCGTGCGGCGTTCGGTTCGGCGGGTCCCGTGCCGACGCTGGTGCGCGCCGATCTCGCGGACGTGCAGTCGTTCCCGCAACGCGTTGCCGAAGCAGCGAGCCCGATCGACGACGTTCGCGGCACGGCCGCGTACAGACGGCATGCCCTGCACATCCTCACGCGCCGCGCGCTCGACCGGTGTCTCGCATGAGGATCGAGCTGGAGATCAACGGCGAGTCGCACGAGGCGGACGTCTGGGAAGGAGAGAGCCTCCTCTATGCCCTGCGCGAGCGCCTCGGCTTGCCAGGGTCGAAGAACGCCTGCGAGCAGGGCGAGTGCGGCTCGTGCTCCGTGCTCCTCGACGGGAAGCTCGTCTGCGCATGTCTCGTGCTCGCGGCGCAGGCCGAGGGACACGAGGTCGTCACGGTCGAGGGGTTGGTCGAGGCTGGACGCTTGCACAAGGTGCAAGAGGCGTTCGTCGCCACGGGCGCGGTGCAATGCGGTTTCTGCACGCCGGGCCTTGTCGTCGCCACCGCCGATCTACTCGCCCGCAACGTGTATCCGAGTGACGACGACATCCGCGAGGCGCTCTCCGGAAATCTCTGCCGCTGCACCGGCTACGCGAAGATCTTCGATGCAGTGCGAATGGCAGCGGCGTCGCTATGAGCGAGACCGCGGCACCGAAGCTGGAACTCGGACGTGTCGGTGAGAGCGTGCCGCGCATCGACGGGATTCCGAAAGTCACAGGCGAATTCGCCTACTCCAGCGACCTGCAAGCGGCAGGGATGCTCTGGGGTCACACGGTGCGCAGTCCGCACGCGTACGCGCGCATCGTCGCGATCGACATCTCCGCCGCGGTCGGAATGCCCGGCGTGCATGCGGTGCTCACGCACGAAGACGTTCCCGGCGAGAAGCGCTACGGGCTCGAGTTCCAGGACCAGCCGGTGCTCGCCTATGAGCGCGTGCGCTACTTCGGTGAGCCCGTTGCGCTCGTGGCCGCGGAGCATCCCGAGCAGGCGCGCCGCGCCGCCGAGCGGATTCGCGTCGAGTACGAGCCACTCGAGCCGGTCGTCGATCCCGAACGGGCGCTGGACGAAGAGCCGCTGCATCCCGACCGGCCGACGATGGGCCACGGCTACCGGGACGATCCGCGCCCGAACGTCGTTCGCTCACTCGTGCTCCGCCACGGCGATCCCGAGGCCGAGGGCGACGTGACGGTGTCCGGTGTGTACGAGATCGGGATCCAGGATCAGGCGTTCCTCGGGCCGGAGTCTGGGCTCGCGGTGCCGGACGGCGAGGGCGGTGTCGACGTCTACGTCGCGACGCAATGGCTGCACGTCGACCGCGACCAGGTCGCACCTTGTCTGAACCTGAAGCCCGAGCAGGTGCGCATCCACCTCGCGGGTGTGGGCGGCGCTTTCGGCGGCCGCGAGGACCTGTCGATGCAGCTTCACGGCGCCATGCTCGCGCTGCACACGAACCGACCGGTGAAGATCGTCTACAACCGCGAGGAGTCGTTCGTTGGCCACATCCATCGCCATCCCGCCAAGATCTGGGCCGAGCACCGGGCGACGCGCGACGGGAGGCTCGTCAACGTCCGGGTGCGCATCCTGCTCGACGGCGGCGCGTACGCATCGAGCTCGAGCGCGGTCACGTCCAACGCGGCGTCGTTCGCGGTCGGGCCCTACGCCGTCGACAACGCGCTGATCGAGAGCACGTGCGTCTATACGAACAATCCTCCGTGCGGCGCGATGCGAGGATTCGGTGCGGTCCAGGCCTGCTTCGCCCACGAGGCGCAGATGGACAAGCTCGCCGACGCGCTCGACATCGATCCGATCGAGCTGCGGCTCCTGAATGCCCTCGGGCCGGGCGGTTCGCTGCCGACCGGACAGAAGATCACGGGGAGGCTTCCCGTCGCCGATGTCATTCGGCGCGCAGCCGCGCTCGACATTCCCGACGCCGAGGAGCTCCCGCGCGATCCCATGCGCCTCCCGGGAGGTTCGGGTAACACGACCCGCGGCGAGGGAGTCAAGCGCGGGGTCGGCTTCGCGGTCGGCTTCAAGAACATCGGCTACTCGGAGGGCTTCGACGATTACGCCGCGGCGAGGGTGCAACTTCATGCCGACGGCAGCGCCACGGTGCACTGCGCGGCCGCCGAGGTCGGCCAGGGGGTTGTCAACGTCATCCTCCAGGTCGCACGCACCGAGCTCGGGGTGCGCGACGTCGTCCTGGCCCCGCACACGACAGCGACGGTCGACTCCGCCGGCTCCGCCTCGGCTTCGCGAATGACGTGGATGGCGTCCGGTGCCGTCCGTGACGCGTGCCGCGCCGCGCTGGAGGAGCGCGAGAAGAAGGGCGGCGGCGGAGAGGTCGACGTCGAACGGATTTACCGCCATCCGCGCACGACGCCGCTCGATCCCGACACGGGTCAGATCACCGGGGAGCGCGCACACGTCGCGTACGCCTGCGCCGCCATGCGGGTCGTCGCCGAGGTCGACGTCGAGCTGGGCCTGACGCGAGTCGTCTGGATCGGGACCGCGCAGGACGTCGGCAAGGCGGTCAATCCGCAGGCCGTGAAGGGACAGATCGAAGGCGGGACGGCGCAGGGGCTCGGCCTGGCGCTGATGGAGGAGATTCAGACTCGCGACGGTCTGATCACGAACGCGAGCTTTACCGACTACCTGATCCCGACGACGCTCGACATGCCGCCGGTCGTCTCGGAGTTGATCGAGGAAGCCGAGCCCGATGCTCCGTACGGCGTGAAGGGTGTCGGGGAGCCGCCGACCGTCGTCTCCACGGCCGCAGTGGTCGCTGCGCTGCGCGCAGCGACGGGGCGAGACCTGACGCGAGTCCCGGTCCGGCCCGACGACATCGTCGGTCTCTGAGCTTGGGGTTGAAGCTATACGCTCACGCCGTCTACGACGAGGGGGAACGCATGGTTCGCGCGATAGTGCTGTACGAGGAGGAGCCGGACGCAGCCCGCTACGAGCAACACGTGGAGCTCTGCCGCAAGGTGCCCGGTGGAACGTTCCGTCACGGACGCGTCTTAGGCGCGCCGATGGGAGAGCCGGCGTATCGCTACTACGCCGAGTGGGAGTGGCCGGACCTGGACGGGTTCAAGTCGGCCGCACGCAGCGATGAGTTCATGGCGACAGGCAAGGATGCGATGGACATGGGCGGGAAGTTCACCGTGATGTTCGCCGACGTTGGCTGAGCCGACACATCCCACCCCGTCTGCGCCGGATGAGCTCGGTTTCGAGTCGATCGTCTACGAGAAAACGCCGCCGCGCGCGACGATCACGCTGAACCGGCCCGAAGTCCTGAACGCGTTCGACTTCCGGATGCTGCGCGAGCTCGCGCGCGCCTGCGAGGACGCGTCCTGGGACGACGACATCCGCGCCGTCGTCCTGACCGGTGCTGGTCGTGCGTTCTGCGTCGGGGCCGATCTCAAGTCGTGGTCGGCGGACTACCTCGGCAATCCGAAGGAGTACTGGAAGTGGTTCGGCGCGTTCAAGGATGCGCACGACAAGTTGCGCGAGATCGGCAAGCCAACGGTCGCGCGGATCAACGGCATCGCGGTCGGCGGCGGCAACGAGCTGCAGATGGCCTGTGACCTCGCCGTCATGGTGGAGGACGCCTTCATCCGCCATGTCGGCTTGGAGCACGGCTCAGTGCCGGCGGGGGGCGCGACGCAATGGCTTCCGATCTTCGTCGGTGACCGCCGCGCCCGCGAGATCATCATGCTCTGCGAGGAGATTCCCGCGGCGAAGGCGGCGGAGTGGGGACTGATCAATCGCGCCGTTCCGGCGGCCGAGCTCGACGTGGCGGTCGACGAATACGTCGAGAAGCTCGCGACGAAGCTTCCGCAGACGACGCGCTATGCAAAGCAGCAGCTCAACTTCTGGCGTGACCTGTCCTGGCACGAGACCGTGAATCATGCCCGCGACTGGCTTGCGCTCTCCATGCTCGGCGACGAGGCCCAGGAGGCGGTGAAGGCATTCCTGAAGCGCTCGTCCTCGTAGAGCGAGCCGCCCCGATCGCAGTCGTGCTGCTCAACAGGCCGCAGCAGCTGAACGCGCTGTCGGGCGAGCTGATGGAGGAGCTCGTCACAGCGCTGCAGGAGCTGGACGAGGACGAGTCGATCCGCTGCATCGTGATCGGTGGCAACGAGCGCGCATTCGCGGCGGGGGCGGACATCGCCGAGCTTGCCGCCGGGACGCCCGTATCGCTCTACCAGAGCCGCCGCATCGAGCGCTGGGACGCGATCTGCGGCGTGCGCACGCCGCTCGTCGCTGCCGTTTCCGGTTTCTGCCTCGGCGGCGGCTGCGAGCTCGCCATGGCGTGCGATCTCATCGTGGCCGCGGAGACGGCGAAGTTCGGCCAGCCCGAGATCAACCTCGGGATCCTGCCCGGCGCCGGCGGCACGCAGCGACTGACGCGCGCCGTCGGGAAGGCGGTTGCGATGGACATGATTCTCAGCGGCCGCATGCTCGGTGCCGACGAGGCACGCGACCTCGGCCTGGTCGCCCGCGTCGTCGCTCAAGAGGCCTGGCTCGAGGCGGCGAAGCGCGTCGCTCGGGAGATCGCCGCGAAGAGCCCTGTCTCGGTCCGGCTCGCGAAGGAGGCGATCGACGAGGCATTCGAGACCCCGCTCTCGGCCGGGATCGAGTTCGAGCGTCGCTCGTTCTACCTTGCCCGCGCCTCCGAGGATGCAGACGAGGGCCTGTCGGCGTTCGTCGAGAAGCGCAAGCCCGAGTTTCGCGGCCGTTAGGCCGCTAACCCTCGAGCTCGGCCGGCACGAGCTCGAGCTCGCGCTCGCGTCCGCCGCGAACGACCTTCGCGCGAACGGCGCGCCCGATCACCTCGCTGACGACGACGCGCTGGAGATCGTCCATGCCTTCGATCGGCGTGCCCTCGAGCTCGACGATCAGGTCTTCGGCGCGCAGGCCGGCCCGGTCGGCAGGACCACCCTCGACCACCTGTGCGATCTCGACACCGCTCTTGCGACCGAGCTCACGCGCCAGCCGCGGCGGCAGAGGCCTCGGCCCACCGGCGATACCGAGGTACGCGCGCCGAAACCGTCCTTCCGCCATCAGCGCTCCGACGATGCGTCGAGTCGCAGCGTTGATGGGCACGGCGAGACCGAGTCCCACCCCTGCAACCGCGGTGTTGATCCCGACGACGCGCCCACGACCGTCGGCGAGCGCGCCGCCCGAGTTGCCGGGATTCAGCGCTGCGTCCGTCTGGATGACGTTGTCGACCACGCGCACGTTGGCGCCCGAGCGCGTCGGCAGCGAGCGACCGAGCGCCGAGACGACGCCCGCGGTGACCGACCCGGTGAAGCCGTGAGGATTGCCGATCGCGACGACGAGCTGCCCGACTCGCAGTCGCTCTGCATCGCCGAGCTCCGCCGGGACCAGGTCACGTGCATCGACCCGCAGCACCGCGAGGTCGGAGAGGGGATCGGAGCCGACGACTTCGAACTCGAGCTCCCGCCCGTCGACGAAGGACGCCTGTCCTTTGCCCTCGGTGCGCGCGACCACGTGGGCGGACGTGAGCGTGAAGCCGTCGGGCGTGATCACGACGCCGCTACCGCCGCCGTCGAGGATCCGGCCGCCCCGAACGCGCCGTGAGACGCGGAGATTGGCGACGGATGGAGAAAGTCGCTCGGCGACCGTCGTGACGGCGAGCGAGTACGCGTCGAGCGCTTCCTCCTCGGAGTGATCACTGGGCGGCGACGAGATGAACATGAGCTCCATTCGGCCAAGCTAGCAATGCCGCCCATCGCTCTGTCGATCTGCGAAAGTTCCGGCGATGGCCGAGGTCGAGACGACGCGCGAGGGCGCAGTCCTCACGATCACGCTCAACCGCCCGGAGGTCCTCAACGCGTTCAATTCTGCGCTGCACAAGGGTCTCGCGGCCGCTCTCAAAGAGGCTCGCGGCCCTGACGTCCGCGCGGTTGTCATCACCGGCGCGGGGCGCGGGTTCTGCGTCGGCCAGGATCTGACCGAGTTCCGGGAGGCGTCGGGCGACATCGGTTCGCGCCTCCGCTCGACGTATCACCCGAACGTGCTCGCCATTCGTGCGCTCGAGAAACCCGTGATCGCGGCGGTGAACGGAGTCGCAGCGGGTGCAGGGATGTCGTTCGCGTGCGCGTGCGACGTACGCATTGCCGCGGAGTCGGCGAGCTTCGTACCGGCGTTCATCAACATCGGGCTCGTCCCGGATTCGGGCGGTTCCTACTTCGTGACGCGCCTCCTCGGACCGGCGCGCGCGTTCGAGTGGCTCGCGTCAGGCCGGAAGCTCACCGCTGTCGAAGCGCACGAGTGCGGCCTCGTCTCCGAAGTGGTCGAAACCGACGCGCTCGCAGCGCGCGCCGCCGGGGTGGCAGCGCAGTTCGCCGCGTTGCCGACGCGCGCCATCGGGATGACCAAGCGCTTGATCGATCACGCCCTTAACGCCACCCTGGAGCAACAAATCGAGCGGGAGGCCGAGCTCCAGACGGCCGCGACGCAAACAGACGACTTCAAGGAAGGCGTCGCGGCATTCCTCGAGAAGCGCAAGCCGGAATTCCGCGGTGGCTAGTTCTTGTTGCAGACGGACATGCCCAGCTTGGTCGCCAGCTGATTGCTTCGTGAGTTGTCGTCCTGCGCTCTGGGGACGACCTGCTGCACCGCTTTGACGTCCCCCGTCTTGGCCTTGTCGCGAATCCGCTGCAGATCCTCCTTCAGATTCGTCACCTGCGCCACCCACTGATCGGCGAGAGCTTTCTCGGCCGCTGGCGGCTGCAGCTTGCCGAAGTCCTTGAGCGCGTGATCGAGGATCGGCAGCGTCTGATCCGCGACCGTCGCCAGATCGGACAACGTCTTCGGGCTCGCGAGCGCCTTCGTCTGCTGGTTGTACTTGCCGCAGATGGCGTCGGCCTTTGCCGCGTATTCCTCTTTGGTCAGAGCCTTGCTGCTTCCGCCGCCGCAGCCCGGGAGCACGAAGACGAGCGCAAGCGCGATCAGAGGTGCCCGCCTCATCCGAACTACCGTAGCGACCGTGCCTGATGGTCGCGTCCGCGTCGAAGCCGGTGAGCCGCTGCGTCGAAGCCGCCCGGCCGTGCTGTTCAGAGCCCCGCTCGCGATCCCGCATTACCTCGTGCTCTCGGTCTGGTCCCTGCTCGTCGCGCCGGCGGTGGCGATCGCCTGGCTCGCTTTGCTGATCGAGGGCCGGCTGCCCTGCTTCCTTCATCGTTTTCTCGGTGCGTTCCTCCGCTACCAGGGACAGGTCACGGCGTGGTTCGACCTGCTGTCGGCCGGCTACCCGGATCCGTTGCACACGCTCGAGCATCCGTTCCGGATCGAGCTGCCCGAGCGTCCTCGGCAACCCCGGCTCGTGACGCTCCTTCGTCTTCCGCTCGCGGCTCCTGCACTCGTCCTCGCGAGCGCCTTCAACGTCGTCCTGGCGCTGGTTTCGGTCGCGGCCTGGTTCGTCGCTCTTGCCCTCGGCCGGACGACTGCGGGCCTGCAGGAGCTCGGAACGTTCTGTTTGCGCTATCAGCTCGAGGTGCAGGCCTACCTGACGCTGCTCACGTCTGCGTACCCAAGGCTCGCATCGACCGACGTTACGACAGCGCTCGAATGATCTCGTCGTGCTCCGGGAAGCGTCCTTCCTGCTGCTTCGAGAAGATCAGCTTGCCGTCGGCGACGACGTCGAACTGGCTCTTCTCACCGGAAACGGCCTCGGCGTCGTGAGCAGTGCTTTCGTTCAACTCGGCCGCGAGACTCGCGGCCCGGCGGTCATAGCCGTCTCAGACGGGGCAGTAGAAGATCTCGACCTTCACACGGACGAGCCTATCCGAGCGCGCGGCGGCCACCGGAGACTGGCCGAAGCCTCCCTGACTGTGCGATAACTCGGGAGAGGGTAGTTCGAAGATCAGGGGTCAGTCGAAACCGGGGAGGCCGCATGAGCTCCACCGCTTCAGATCAGTCCCAGCCCGAGACGATCGTCCTCATCCACGGCATGTGGATGACGCCGCTGAGCTGGGAGCATTGGGCCAGCCATTACAACGACCGGGGCCACCGCGTGCTGGCGCCCGCATGGCCCGGGCTCGACAAGGAGCCGGAGGAGCTGCGCCGCGATCCGTCGCCGCTGCGGGGCCTCGGCATCCGGGACGTCGTCGATCACTACGACAAGATCATCCGCGGGCTCGACCGGCCGCCGATCATCATCGGCCACTCGTTCGGGGGTCTCTTCGCGCAGCTCCTGCTCGACCGCGGGCTCGGTGCCGCCGGCGTCGCGCTCGGGACCGCAGCGCCCAAGGGTGTGCTCAAGCTGCCGCTGTCGACGCTCAGGGCGGCCTGGCCGGCGCTCCGCAACCCGGCGAACCTCAACAAGGAGACGCCGCTGTCGCCCACGCAGTTCCACTGGTGCTTCACGAACGCGCTCAGCAGGGACGAGTCGGATTCCGTCTACCGGCGTTACTACATCCCGGGAAGCGCCCGTCCCTTCTTCCAGGCCGGTCTCGGCAACTTCAACCCGAATGCCGCGACGAAGGTCAACTACAAGAACCCGGCGCGCGCGCCGCTCCTGCTGGCCACCGGCACCGCGGACCGGATCTGTCCGCCCGCGGTGAACGAGTCGAACTACAAGCAGCAGAAAAGAGCTTCCTCTGTCACCGAGCACAAGGAATACCGGGGCCGGTCGCACTGGCCGGGCCAGGACGGCTGGGAGGAGCTCGCGGACTACTTCCTCAACTGGACGACCGAGCACGCGCGCGCGGGCGCCGGGCAGCGTGCCGAGGCGCCGGAAAGGGCGGCGTCCTCGCCGGCCTAGATCGTTTTGAACTGCTCGAACGGCTGCCTGCAGGTCGCGCAGTAACGCAGCGACCTGCAGGGGGTCGGGCCGAAGATGTTCTCGAGTCGCGTTTCGGTCGAACCGCAGTAGGGACACCGATGGGCGCTGCTCTGCAACTGCACGAGCGTTGGTGCGGCTGCCGCGCGCGGCGCCGGCGGTGCAAGCCCGGAAGCACGAAGCTTCTCGCGTCCTGCAGGGGTGATGCGGTCCGTCGACCACGAGTCGTCGAGGCAGACGTTGATCTGCGGCTCGGCGCCGAGCGCGCGAATCTGGTCGGCCATCGCGTCGCGCATGACCTCGAGCGCGGGGCAGCCGAGGAACGTCGGCGTGAAGTCGACGCGAACCTGTTCGTCCTCCACGACGACCTCTCGCACGACCCCGAGGTCGACGAGCGAGATCACCGGGATCTCCGGATCGGGAATCTCGGCGAGGGCCTCCCAGACCTGAGCTTCGGTCACCACTTCGTGCCTGCCGGCTGCGACCGTCGCACCATCGTCATCTCTTCCCACAGCTCGGACAGCTCGGACGTGTGCTCGCCGCGCTGGTCGAGCAGGGGCCGGAGCTCCTCCAGCGCCGCGACATAACGGGGCTCGTCCTGAAGGCGGTCGTGCCACATCTGCGCGTGCATGCGGTGATACGCCTCCTCCCGGTCGATCTTCGCCGCGAGACCGGCGATTTCGGAATCCGACGACTGCTTCAGCTGGGCGAGCCTGATCGCATCCGCTTCCTCGTACAGGTAGTGCCGCGCGATCGTCTGTCCCCAGTCCAGCAGCCGCAGCTCGACGAGCTGCGCGCACCGGTACTCGCCGGGCGAGCGGTCGAAGGCCAGCTCGTCCGCGGTCGTCCCGCGCTCGCGAGCAACCAGCTCGTAGAGCGCTCGCGCGTGACCGATCTCGTTCTGCGCGATCGACGAGAACGCGACGTCCTCTTCCAGCAGCGGCGCGATCCCGGTCCACTCCGAGTCGCGCCAGCCGAGAATCAGCTCGTCGTCAGCGATCTCTAAAAGGGTGTTTTGTACCTTTTCGTCCATGTTTACGAGCGAAGCGAAGTCCTAACTCTCACCCGCGGAAAGTGCGCCAGCACTTTTCGCGGAGACTGCTCGTTCACGTGCCTCCTTCAATTTCTCCTTCAGCGGATAGCCGTCGACGCGGTGGTAGTTGCGATTGAGCTCGTCGACGAACTCGTGGATTTCCATCACGGCAGAGCGCGGCACGATCCAGAGTGCGGCCGACTCGCCGCGCCGCCCGTACTGTTCGCGGGCGTACACATCGGCGAACTGGTCGTCGGCCGCTTCCACCGAACCGGCGTGCTGGAACGGCTGGCCCTTCCGTTCCTGGCGAAAGACTTCGTAGATCAACTCAAGCTGCTTCGGCGAGCACGACCTGCCGGACCCACGCCGAGTTCTCGCGCGCCATGCGCCTCAGGTCGAGGCGATCCTGCGACCGCGGGCCGTGTCCCGTGACGACGCTCTTCAGCTCGTCCCAGTCCGGCTCGCTGTACTCCCACACGCCGTCCTCGTTCTTGCGCAGCTTCGAATCGGGAACGGTGAGCCCGAGCTCCCAGATCTGCGGGACGTACCCATCGAGGAACTGCTGGCGCGCCTCCTCGTTGCCCTGCGACTTGATCCGCCACACGTACATCGGGTCCTCTTCCTTGGCAATGGGGTTGCCGTGGAACTGCATCAGCGGTCCCCACCAACGGTTGAGCGCTTCCTGCACGAGCTCGCGCTGGTCAGCGGTTCCGTTCATCAGTGTCAGGATCACGTCGCGGCCGTGGAGGATGTGGAACGACTCCTCCCAGCAGATCTTCTTCATGATCCGCGCGTACGGCGCGTAGGAACATTTGAGCAACGCTTTCTGCGAGATGATCGCGGCCGCGTCGACGAGCCACGCGATCACGCCGACGTCGCCCCACGTCTTCGTCGGATAGTGGAAGACGTTGTGGAACTTCGACTTGCCCGAGATGAGGTCGTCGAGACATTGCTCGCGCGGCTTGCCGAGATCCTCGACCACGCGGTAGATCAGCTGCGAGTGGCCGACCTCGTCCTGCACCTTTGCGGTCAGCGCGAGCTTGCGCTGCAGCGTCGGCGCCCTCAGGATCCACTCGCGTTCGGGGAGGACGCCCATCAGCTCCGAGTTGCCGTGCATCTCGATGAACTTGATGAGCTTGGCCCGGTAGTCGTCGGGCAGGTCGTCGGTGGCCTCCACCTGGCCGCCTGACTGGACGTATTCGAGGAACTCCTGGTCGCTCATAGCCTCTCTACCTAACGATCGTTAGGGTCTATTGAAGCATGTCCACCCGGAAGTCGGAGCTCACCCGCCAGGCGGCTCGGCTCTTCGCCGAGAAGGGCTACCACGGCACCTCGATCGGCGATCTCGCCGAGGCCATGGGAGTCCAGAAGGGCTCGCTCTACGCCCACATCGATTCCAAGGCCGATCTGCTCTGGGAGGTGGCGCGCGACGGCGCCACCGCCTTCCATGAAGGTCTCGACACGGTGCCGGATGAGCTGCCGGCGAACGAGAAGATCCGGCTGGCGCTCCGCGCGCATCTGCGTGTGATCGGAGAGCAACTCGAGATCGCGACGGTGTTCATTCGCGAGTGGCGCTATCTCGAAGGGCAACGTCGCGAAGAGTTCGTCGCCGAGCGGCGGCGTTACGAGGACCGCTTCCGTGCGCTCTTTCGCGAGGGACGCGAGCTCGGCGGGCTGCGGACCGATCTCGACGACGCGACCGCCACGCTCCTCGCGCTCTCCGCTGCGAACTGGGCGTACACCTGGCTGCGCCCTGGTGCCGACACCGACGAGCTCGCGGACCGTTTCTACGCGTTCTTGCTCGACGGCATGCGCGGCTACTCGACGCCTTAACGCAGCGTCGGTCTCCGTGTCATGCTCGTCCGATGAAACGGACGGTCCTGATCGTCAACCCCAAAGCGACCCGTGTCACCGAGGAGGGCATCTCGGCCGTTGAACGCGCTCTGATGGGCTCCACGTACGTGCGCACGGTGCGAACGGAGCGGCCGCGACATGCCGTCGAGCTCGCACGCGAGGCGAGCGACGCCGATGCGCTGATCGTCTTCTCGGGCGACGGAGGGTTCAACGAGGTGCTGAACGGCGTCGAGCGGAGCGATCAGCCGGTCGGCTTCCTGCCGGGCGGCGGCACGAGCGTGCTGTCACGCGCGCTGGGGCTGCCGCGCGACGCGGTTGAAGCGGCCGAGCGCCTCGCCGACGCGCTGCGCGAGGACAGGACACGGACGATCTCGACCGGTCGGGTCAACGGCAGGCGGTTCGGGTTTGGAGCGGGAATCGGAATCGACGCGGAAGCGGTGCGCAGGATCGACGACCGAGGGCGCTCTCCCGAGGGCGAACGTCCCGGTGACCTCGCCTTCATCGGGACGTTCGCTCGCCTGCTGCTCGAGCGTCGTGGACGGCTCGACCCGGTGCTCGACATCGACGGCTATGGGCGGGCCGCCTTCGTGCTCGTGGCCAACGTCAACCCCTACAGCTTCCTCAAGACCGTGGCGATCAAGGCCAGCCCGGAAGCGGTGTTCGAAGCGGGACTGGACTTCCTCGCGCCCGTGTCGCTGACGCCGAGGACCTTGCCGCCTCTGCTGCTCGCCCTCGCGACCGGACGGGGGGCGAGGAACGCGCTGCGTGGGCACGACCTCGACCGGATCTCCGTGCGCAGCGACCGGCCGCTGCCGCTGCATGCGGACGGCGAGGACCTCGGCGACGTGACCGAGGCGGTCTTCGAGGCCGAGCGCGACTCGATCACGGTGCTCGTCTAAATACACTTCCGTCCGATGGCCCAGGTTCTTCCGGCCGAGCGCGACCTGCGGCGCGTGATCGGCGACGCGGACGGTGCCGGCGACCGGCAGGTCGAAGGGCTCGGGGAACAGGAACTGCTCGAGCTCTACCGCTCCATGGTCCGGCTCCGGACCTACGACGAGCGCTCGGTCGTCTACCACGGTCAGGGGCGGATCGGGACGTACGCGATCTTCTGGAACCACGAAGCGATGCAAGCCGGCGCGTTCCACGCACTCGAGGACGAGGACTGGATCTTCCCGTCGTACCGCGAGTCGGCGATCGGACTCCTGCGGGGAATGCCGCCCGCGACGGTGCTGTCGTGGTGGCGTGGCCATCCGGCCGGCTGGTGGAACCCCGAGGAGTATCGCGTCGCATCCATCTGCGTTCCGATCGCGACGCACGTTCCGCATGCGGCCGGCCTTGCCTGGGGCAAGAAG
The DNA here is from genome assembly GCA_036824055.1 of Gaiellaceae bacterium. Classification (GTDB taxonomy): domain Bacteria; phylum Actinomycetota; class Thermoleophilia; order Gaiellales; family Gaiellaceae; genus 3-1-20CM-4-69-9. Next base: position 41,722 of record DAITAW010000005.1, read on the forward strand.
CTGAAGGGCGAGCGGACCGCTGCGATCGTGTTCTTCGGCGACGGCGCGACCTCGGAGGGCGCGTTTCACGAAGGCGCCAACTTCGCCGGCGTGACAGGGGCGCCGCTGATCCTGTTCTGCAACAACAACGGCTGGGCAATCTCGACACCGGTCGAGGCCCAGACGCGCGCGCAGACGCTTGCCGACAAGGCGGTCGGCTACGGGATGCCCGGCGTGCGTGTCGACGGCACCGACGTGCTCGCCTGCTACGAGGCGACGCGCGAGGCGGTCGTGCGCGCGCGCAACGACGAAGGCCCGACGATGATCGAAGCGGTGTCGTATCGCGCCGCGCCCCACGCGACCGCCGACGATCCCAGCGCGTACATCGACGCCGCGCGGGTCGAGGAAGCACGGAAGCGGGAGTGTGTGGGGCGCTTCGAGGGGTACTTGCGGCGTGCGGGGATCCTGCACGACGATCTCGCCGCCTCGATCCGTGCGGAGGCGGTGGCAACGATGCGCGAAGCGATCAAGGCAGCCGAGGCCGAGCCGGCGGCAGACGTCGAGCTGCTGTTTGCGAACGCGTACGTGGATCCGCCGGCGTCGTTCGGGTCGGATCTCGACGAGCTGCGAGGCACGCTTGGCTGAGCGCTCGATCGTCGAGGCGATCAACGACTGCCTGCACGTCGAGTTGGAGCGCGACTCGTCCGTGATGGTGCTCGGGGAGGACGTCGGTCGTTCGGGCGGCGTCTTCCGCGCGACGGCTGGATTGCAGGACCGTTTCGGTCCCGACCGCTGCTTCGACACTCCACTTGCGGAGGCGGGGATTCTCGGCACAGCGGTCGGGCTCTGCATGGCCGGCTGGCGTCCCGTGTGCGAGATGCAATACGACGCGTTCTCGTATCCCTGTCTCGACCAGCTGATCAATCACGTCGGTCGTTACCGCTGGCGGACCGGCGGGAAGATGGAGTTCCCCATCGTGGTGCGCATGCCGTACGGCGGCGGTGTGCGCGCGCCCGAGCTGCACGACGACTCGCCGGAGACGTACTACGTCCATACGCCGGGGGTGAAGGTCGCGATCCCTTCGACTCCCGCCGACGCGAAAGGGATCCTCGCCGCGGCGATTCGCGATCCGGACCCGGTGGTCGTGCTCGAGCCGAAGCTGCACTACCGGACGAGCAAGGGCGAGGTGCCGGACGGCGAGCATGTCGTCCCGCTCGGCAAGGCACGCCTGGCACGCGAGGGAGACGACCTGACACTGGTGGCGTACGGCTCGATGGTCGCGGTGTGCGAGGCGGCTGCCGACGAGCTCGACGACGTTTCGATCGACGTGCTCGACATTCGCTCGCTGAAGCCTCTCGACGAGGATGCGCTGTTGGCATCGGCCGCAAAGACCGGCCGAGTCGTCATCGTGCAGGAGGCGCCGCGCACCTGCGGTTTCGCCGCCGAGCTGGCCGCGATCCTGGCCGAGAAGGCGATTCTGGATCTGCGCGGCCCGGTGTTGCGCGTGACGGGCTACGACGTTCCGTATCCGTACTGGCAGATCGAGGAGGCGTACATGCCGTCAGCGGCGCGGGTCGTTGCCGCCGCGCGCCGCCTGCTGGAGTTCTAGGCACGGGCGAACGAACGAGCTCCGCGACGAAGGGCGTGTCCACTTCGTCCCGAGAGACACGCCTCGGCGAGCCATGTTGGCGACAGGCCCCGGCGAGGCCAGCCGGGACTAGGGTCTGTGAGGCATGTCTGAAAGCAGAACCGATGAGCGGGTGCGGCTCTGGCTCGAGCGGAGCGGCGCTGGTTTTCGGTTGCGCGACGCTGCGTCCGGTGAGCTCGTTCGCGGCGAGGATCCGCGCATTCGCGTGATCAAGGTCGCCGGCGTGTCGTATCGGCTCGATGCGCTACAGGACGACGCTTTTGCTCCCGGCCGCCGGCTCGCGCTCGTCGCCGAGCCTGACAACGAGCACGATCCGCAGGCGATCGGCATCTGGGACGAGGAGCGCCGGGTTCAGGCCGGCTACGTTCCCGCGGAGATCGCGCGCGAGCTAGACCCCGGCGAATGGCAGGCCGTCTCCTTGTGGGAGTTCTTCGAAGACGGCGCGCGCGGCGGCCTGCGTGTCCTGCTCGCGCCCCGGGACGCCTGGCTCGGGCTGCCGCGCAGATGAAGCACGAGATTCCGCTCGAGCGGCGCACGTTGCACGGTCACTTCTCCCGTGACCTTGCGCCCATCCTGACGATCGACAGCGGCGACACGGTCGCCTTCTCCTGTCTCGACTCCGGCTGGCACGTTGCGCCCGGGGAGCGATTCGAGCCGCTCGACGACGAGCTCGACGCCGGGCACGCGCTCGTCGGCCCGATCGAGGTGCGCGGCGCGCGCGCAGGCCAGACACTCGCGGTCCGCGTCGACGAGGTCCGGGTTGGATCCTTCGGCGTGACCGTCGCCGGCGGCTGGTCGACGCCGCTCAACGACCGGCTCGGCATGAGCGAGGGAGAGACGCTCAAGCTGCACTGGACTCTCGACGGGAGCGCCGGCATCGGCCGGGACCAACACGGACGTGAGGTCGAGCTGCGTCCCTTCCCGGGAGTCCTCGGCATGCCCCCGCCGGAGCCGGGGATGCACCCAACCGCGCCGCCGCGCGCCTGCGGCGGCAACATCGACTGCAAGGAGCTCGTGGCGGGGGCGACGCTCTTCCTCCCGGTTCCGGTCGACGGCGCGCTCTTCTCGGCCGGCGACGGCCACGCGCGGCAGGGGGACGGCGAGGTCTCGCAGACCGCGATCGAGTGTCCGCTCGGCCGGCTCGAGCTCACGCTCACGGTCGCAGACGGTCCCGAGTTGCGCACCCCGATCGCCTGGACGCCGCACGCTTGGCTGACGTTCGGCTTCGACGCGGACCTCGACGAGGCAGCGGCGGTCGCCGTCGAAGCGATGCTCGAGCTGATGCAGCGCGAGCTCGGGGTCGAACGCGCCGATGCACTCGCGCTTGCGAGCGTGGTCGTGGACCTGCGCATCACGCAGGTCGTCAACGGCGTCCAGGGTGTGCACGCAGTCCTGAACCACGACGCGATAAGAATGTGACCGTGACGTACGAGTTCAAGCTGCCGGACCTTGGCGAGGGATTGACCGAGGGCGAGATCTCGCGCTGGCTCGTCTCCGAAGGGCAGGAGATCGCCGAAGACGACCCTCTCGTCGAAATTCAGACCGACAAGACGACAGTCGAGATCCCGTCGCCCGCGGCGGGGACCGTGACCAGCATCCTCGTCGAGGAAGGGAAGGTCGTCCCCGTCGGGACCGTCCTCGTCGTCATCGGCGGGGAGCAGGACGGTGAGAGGGCGCGCGTGGTGACCGAGACAGCCCCGCCCGAGCGGGCGGCGAAAGGACGAGCGACGCCGCTCGTCCGCAAGATCGCGCAGGAGCTCGGCGTCGACGTCGATGCGCTCACCGGTAGCGGCCCGCAGGGACGAATCACGGAGGAGGACGTGCGCCGGTCGGCGGGTTCCGGGGAGGGCAGGCGCGAGCCGTTGCGCGGAGTGAGGCGCGTGATCGCAGAGCACATGGCCCGCGCGCACAGAGAGGTGCCTGCAGTCACCTGGGTCGAGGAGTGCGACTTCTCCAGGCTGGACTTGAAGAAGCTCGTTCCGGCGACGCTGAAGGCGTGCGCCGAGGCGCTGCAGGAGTTCCCGGAGCTGAACGCGCGCCTGGAAGGAGACGAGATCGTCTTCCTGGACCGCTACGACATCGGCGTCGCCGTGCAGACCGACGATGGGCTCGTCGTACCGGTCGTCCGCGACTGCGCCACGCGTTCGCTGGAAGATCTTGCCGCCGACGTCGCGCGGCTCGCCGAGAGCGCGCGCGCCGGCAAGCTCCAACCGGAAGAGGTCCGAGGCTCGACGTTCACCGTCACCAGCGCCGGCAAGCTCGGCGGCCTCATGCAGACGCCGATCGTGAATCACCCCGAGGTCGCGATTCTCAGCATCGGCCGGATCGGACCGAGGCCCGTCGTCCGGGACGGCGCGGTCGTGGTGGGGCAGACGGGTTACGTGTCGCTCACGTTCGACCACCGCGTCGTCGACGGCGCGCGCGCGGCCGAGTTCGGCCTGGCGGTCATCCGCAGGCTCGAGCAGCGCTGAAGGCGCCCGGGCACCGGGGCAGTGGCACCCGGGCGTCACGGGACCTACGCAGACGACGGGGGACCGGTTTTGCCGCTACGCGGCCACGCCGGCGAGGTGGGGGGCGAGCATCCGCTCGATCCTCGGAGCGCTTGCACGCCCGTCGATCCGGTCGACGACGCGCTTCCCCGTCACGAGCACCAGCGTCGGCACAGCCGCGACCCTGAAGCGCTCGGCAAGCTCCGGTTGCTCGTCGATGTCGACCCGCATCACGCGGAGCCGCGTGCGCTCCTTGCGCGCGAGGTGGGCAAGCGAGCTCTCCATGCTTCGTGCCGGGCCCGAACGTTCGGACCAGAAGAAGACCAGCAGCGGCTGTGCGTCGTCTCTCACTGGATGTGTCCTCCTGAATTGAGTCCGCGGGGGTCGGGCCTTCTTCTCTTCCCGGCAAACTGACCGGGCAAACTACACTCGGTAACCGATGGGTGGCTGGTACTGGATCGGTGTCTGTGCAGGGCTCGGCGTCGCTGCCGGCGTGCTGTTAGCCGGGTTCCTGACGGGAACGCGAGCCGCAATGGCCGCGGCGCTCGTCATCGCCGCAGGCGCCGGCGTCGCAATCGGATTCGCCCTCGGCCAGTGGGACGAGGCCGTCGGCGGCGGTGTCGGCGGCGCACTCGGTTCCATCGGCGCGGCGCAGCTGGTCTCGGGGGCGTTCCGACGTGGTGGCTCTCGTTTCGGCACTGCGATCTTCATCGCCCTGGCCGCTGTCGTCTTCGCCGCCGTCGCCTGGATCCCGGTCGCCGGATATCTCGAGGCGACGCTTGTTCCTCTGTTGGCAGCGCGCCTGCGCGGCCGCGCAGGCGAGCGCTACGCCGGGTTGCGTTCGCTTGCCAAAGACTAAGAGCGTCATCCTCATCGTCATCGACGGGCTGACGCCGTCGATGTTCGAGGCGACAGTTGGTGACGGTCGCGCGCCCGCACTGTCGTTCCTCGCGGAGCAGGGCTCCTACTCTCGCGCGATCTCGACGTTTCCCTCTCTGACGCCCGTCTGTCTTTCATCGATCGCGACGGGTGCGCACCCGGACGTCCATCGCATTCCCCACCTGGTCTGGTACGACCGCGAGCGCGCGCGGCTCGTCGAATACGGCTCGTCGTTCGGTGCGGTGCGGGCCGCGGGAGTGGCGCGTTCGCTCGCCGACACGGTCATCAACCTGAACCGGCTTCATCTCGGCGCGGAAGCAGTCACCGTCTACGAAGCGCTCGAAGACGCCGGACTGACGGCGGCGGCGATCAACATCACCTGTTACCGCGGGCGCACTCCTCACCTGCCCACGCTGCCGGGGTTGACGTTCCCGGCGTACGGGCCAAAGCGGTTCTTCTTCTACAACCTGTTCGAGTCGGATCCGACCGGTGCGCCGCTTGCCGTCTTCGGACGCTCGCACGGCTCCATCGACGGCTATGCCGCCGCGGTCGGGCGCTGGCTCGTGACCCGTGACGGCTTCGACTTCCTCGTCTACTACCTGCCCGACTACGACTTCGCCTCTCACGCACACGGTCCAGACGAGGCGTTCGAAGCTCTGACCCGCAGCGACGCCGCGATCGGCGCCCTCCTCGAAGCGGCAGGTGGACCGGAGGAGTTCCTCTCGCGCTACGCGGTGATTCTCTGCTCCGATCACGGCCAGACGCACGTCGACCGGCACGTTCGCCTGGAGACGTCGTTCGGACGTCTCGACGACGTGCTCGTCACGGCCTCGAATCGCGCCGGCATGGTCTATCGACTCGGCGCGGCTGCGCCGGCTGCGCGGGAGCTCGCGGAGCGACTCGACGAGGAAGAGTCGGCCGAGACCGTCTTGTTCCTCGAAGAAGGCGCCGCGATCGCGCGCCGCGAGGGAGAAGAGCTCCGCTTCGCTCCGACCGTGAGTGGGTGGACGACAACCGGAGACGTAGGTCTCCTCGGATATCCAGGCGGCCTGGAGCGAGCCTGGGCGGCGCTCAAGAATCCGAACGCCGGCGAGGTGATCGTCTCCGCAGCACCGGGCTTCGAGTTCGCAGACCTGGCCGGGCGCCATCACTCCGGCGGCGGAAGTCACGGCTCTTTGCGCCGCGGCGACTCGGAGGTCCCGATGCTGACGATCGGAGTCGAAGCGCAACCGCAGTCCATCGTGGAGATCGCGCCCACGGTTCTTCGGCACTTTGGCGTGGCGCCTCCGGCCTACGCCCGTGCGCTCACGCGTGCCGCCTGATTCGGCCCCCGCTGCTCGGAGCAGGATGGTCGATTCGCAGCTGCGTGGCAGGGACGTCATCGACGAACGGGTGCTCGCCGCGATGGAACGAGTTCCGCGTGAGCTCTTCCTGCCCGAGAAGCTGCGCAAGCGTGCCTACGACGACGCGGCGCTTCCGATCGGCGGCGGCCAGACGATCTCCCAGCCGTACATGGTCGCGCGGATCTGCGAGGCGCTCTCGCTCACGGGAGCCGAGCGCGTTCTCGACGTCGGGACGGGCTCCGGCTACCAGGCTGCCGTCCTCGCCGAGCTTGCGGAGGAGGTCGACACGATCGAGCGCATTCCGGAGCTCGCCGAGCGTGCGCGCGCGAGCCTCGGAGCGGCCGGCTACGGTCGGGTGAGAGTCCATGTCGGCGACGGCTCCCGCGGTCTTCCCGATCGGGCCCCTTTCGACGCGATCGCCGTCGCGGCGGCGGCACCGGAGCTTCCGCGGACGCTCTACGAACAGCTGGAGCCACGTGGTCGCCTCGTCGTGCCGGTGGGGCGGCGCGGGATGCAGCGCCTCGAGGTGATCGTCCGCAGCCCGGAGGGCCCCGCGATCCTGCGCTCGGTGCCGTGTCGCTTCGTTCCTCTCCTCGGGGAAGAAGGGTTCTGAGCGTTTGCGTCCGGGCGGTCCGGGCACGATGGCGGGGGCAATGGTGGAGAGAACGGGAGACGAGTTGCTGGCCATGCCGCTGCGGCTGCACGGGATCCAGCTCGGGCGGCCCGTCGACCTGCTCCTCGATCGCCAGGCTCGACGGGTCGTGGGTTTCGACATCCTCTGCGGCGACGACGTGCACCGATTCCTCCCTCTGCCCACGGCCGCCGTCGGCGACAAGGAGATCCGGATCCTGTCGCCGCTCGTCCTCCTCGAGGAGCGCGAGCTGGACTTCTACCGCTCCCAGACGCTTGCCCTGAGCCGGCTGCGCGGCGGGGCCCTCGAGCGGAACGGGCGTCCGGTAGGGCAACTGCGGGACGTCATCGTGGACGAGGGCGGGCAGCTGGTCGCGGCGATCACCGACGAGAAGCGCGTCCCCTTCGAGGACGGAGTGCGGTTCGCTCCCAGACGCCGCACAGCGGCCTAACAGCTAGTTTCCTCAGCCGCATGGACGAGCGGGACGCAGCCGTCACCGTGGGTCTGCGCGCCCGGGTCAATCGAGCCCTGCGCCAGCGAAGCAACTGGGCGGAGCTGGCGAAGTTCTGTGCCGTGGGGGCGTCGGGCTACGTCGTCAATCTGATCGTGTATGTCGCGCTGCTCGACGGGGCGAATCTGCACTACCGCTACGCGGCGACCGGTTCGTTCCTCGTCGCCGTGACGAACAACTATCTGTGGAACCGGCTCTGGACCTTTCGCCAGGACCGTGGCCACTTTGGACACCAGGGCCTGCGGTTCTTCGTCGTCTCCGTGATCGTTTACGTCGGCAACCTCGTCATCCTCACGGTGCTGGTCAAAGTGGGTGTCGGCAAGATCGTGGCGCAGGCGATCGCGATCGTGATGGTCACCCCGGCGAACTTCGTCGGCAACAAGCTCTGGTCGTTCCGGAGACGGCACTGAAGCTGCTCCTGTTCGCGGCCGTGGCTGTGGTGGCGGCGACGAACCTCGTTCCGCCTGCCTCTGCGGCTGCGAATCCCAGGCTGACGGCAGAGCGTGCCACGGCGCTCTTCCTCGCGAACGACAAGGTGGCGGACTGGCTCAACCGCTATCCGACTGCAGGGCGCGCCACCGGCGCGACCTACGAGCCCGAGCCCTCGAAGTGCTCCTCCGGAACGCAGGGGGGCTGCTGGAACGTCACCGTCACGTGGAAGAAGAACGACAAGGTCGACGCCGGCGTGATCGCCTCGGGGAAGGTCGACGATCTCACGACTCGCGTCACGGAAGCCTGGACCGGTCCGCAGGTCGCGTGGAAGATGGCGCGCGGCTACGCCGGCGCATTCGGCGGCAAGAAGATCAACAGCCTCCGCTACTGGCTTCCGTTCTGCTTCGTCTTTCTGCTCGGACTGATGGACTTCCGGCGGCTGCTTTCGGTTCGGAACCTCGATCTGCTCGCGCTGCTCTCCTTCTCCGTGTCGCTCTGGTACTTCAACCACGGGAACATCTTCACGAGCGTGCCGCTCGTCTACCCGCCGCTCGTCTACCTGCTCGCACGCTGCCTCTGGATCGGCGTTCGTGGCCGGCCCGTCCGCGCGGGGCGGCCGCTCTGGAAGCCGGCGGTGCTGCTCGCGGCTGCGGTCTTCCTCATCGGCTTCCGCGTCGGCCTGAACCTCGCGGACTCCAACGTGATCGACGTCGGCTACGCAGGGGTGATCGGCGCGCAGCGCATCTCGAGCGGCGTGATGCCCTACGGCAACTTTCCGAAGGAAGAAGCACTGAAGCCGTGCGGTGCCGCCGACTCGGAGGGAGAGATCCGCGACCGCATCCAGTTCAACGGCCGCTGCGAATCTGCGAACCCGCTCGGGGACACGTACGGCCCGGTCGCCTACGAGGCGTATCTGCCCGGCTACTGGATCCGGGGCTGGTCCGGGAAGTGGGACAAGCTTCCGGCCGTGCATCTCACCTCGATCATCTTCGACGTGCTCTGCGCGCTCGGGCTCGGTCTCGCGGGCCTACGCTTCGGCGGGCGCTGGCTCGGCGCGGCGCTGGTGTTTGCCTGGGCCGCCTTTCCATTCACGCAGTACGCCTCGATGTCGAACACCAACGACACCATCGTGCCGGCGTTCCTCATCTTCGGATTCTGGCTCGCGAGCTCTCCCTGGTCGCGCGGGATCTCCGTCGCTCTTTCCGGCCTGACGAAGTTCGCGCCGCTCATCGTCGCGCCGCTTTGGCTGACGTACCCGGGCCCGGTGCGGCGACCTCGGCCTGCGCTGGCGTTCGCGGCGGGATTCGTTGTCGCCGCGGTGCTCGCGTTCTCCATCCTCCTGCTCGACGGCCATCCGGTCCAGGCGGCGCAGACGTTCTACGAGCGGACGCTCAAGACGCAGATCACGCGGCAGTCGCCGTTCTCGCTCTGGGACTGGGCGCAATATCACGCACGCGGAATCCCGGATCTCCACATCGTGCAGCGGGTGCTCGAAGGCCTGCTGGTGCTCGGGGCGGTGGCCGTGGCGTTCGTACCGCGCACGAAGACACCGCTGCAGCTGGCTGCGTTGTCCGGCGCGCTCCTGATCGGCTTCGAGCTCGTGCTCACCCACTGGTCCTGGCTCTACATCCCGTGGTTCTTCCCCTTCGTCGCGTTCGCTCTGCTGTCGAACGGGCCTGGTCACTCGATCGACGGATCAACCGAGGGCGTCAGTGAAGACTTCAGTGGTCGCGAGCAGCAGCCCGCAAGCATCTGAAAGCTCCGTTGTCGCCGCGGCGTTTGTGGCGATCGCGCTCTTCGTCGGCTCGTGGACGCTGCTGCACGTCGGCTTCTACAAGCACAAGCAACTCATCGACACGCCCGTCTACCAGCGCTACGGCAATGCGATCGCGGCCGGAAAGGTCCCGTACCGCGATTTCGAGCTCGAGTACCCGCCCGGCGCGCTGCCGGTCTTCGCTCTGCCCGGCCTGGCCAGGCCGGGACACGATCAGCAGGTCTCCCGGAGCTTTCGCCGAGCCTTCGAGACGCTCATGTGGTTGTGCGGCGCCGCGGCACTCACGTCGATGGCGGTCGTGCTACGCAAGCTTCGGCGCAGCAAGGCCGGCGTGTGGGCTCCGCTCTGCTTCGCCGCAGTTGCGCCGCTCCTCCTCGGCTCGGTGATTCTCAGCCGCTTCGATCTCTGGCCCGCAGCGCTCGTCGCGGGGGCGCTGGCCGCGCTCGTCTCGGGACGATTGCGTGTGGGACATGCTCTCCTCGGGCTCGGCATCACCGCGAAGCTGTATCCCGTGGTGCTGCTTCCTCTCGGCGTGGCGTACGTCTGGAAGCGCGAGGGACGGCGGGAGGCGCTCGCGTGTCTGGCGCTGGCGCTCGGGGTCGTCGCCGCAGTCTTCGCCCCGTTCGTGATCGTGTCGCCGGGCGGTGTCTGGCGCAGCGTGACCGTCCAGTTGAGCCGGCCGCTGCAAGTGGAGAGCCTCGGCTCCGCGCTTCTACTCGTCGGCCACCACCTCTTCGGGCTCGGCGTGACGACAGAGACGAGCCACGGCTCGCAAAATGTGGCGGGCACGGCCGCCGACCGGCTGGCGGTCGCCTCGACGGTGTTACAGGCGGGAGTGCTGATCTGGATCTGGGCGGCCTTCGTGCGCGGGCGGAGCGACGCGGAGGCGCTCGTTCGCTCCACTGCGGCCACGCTTGTCGCGTTCGTGGCCTTCGGCAAGGTCCTGTCGCCGCAGTTCCCGATCTGGCTGATCGCGATCGTGCCGCTCGTGCGTGGACGCCGTGGGCTCGTCGCGAGCGCGCTTCTCGGGATTGCGCTCGTCCTGACGCAGACCTGGTTCCCGTTCCGCTACTTCAGACTTGCGCTCAACTTCGAGACGGGTCTTTCCTGGGTCCTGCTGGCGCGCGATCTGACGCTCGTCCTGCTCGTGGCCGTTCTCGCGGTCATGTTGAGGCCGACGACGACCGCTCGCTAGCTCAAGTCAGGGAGACGCGCACGGACTCGCAACTCGTGGCGCGACCGTCGGCGTCGCACTCGACGAGGACGCCCTCGATCCGCACGTCGCCGGAGGCCGTTTCGAAGCGCACCGGCATGCCCGTGCGCATCGCCCTGATCGCGAGCTCGGCCTGGACACCGATCACGGAGTCGTGCGGGCCGGTCATCCCCGCGTCCGTGATCGCCGCGGTCCCGCCGGGTTGCACGCGCGCGTCGTTCGTCTGGATGTGCGTGTGCGTTCCGAGGACCGCGGTCACCTTCCCGTCGAGCCACTTCGCCAGAGCCACCTTCTCGCTCGTCGCCTCGGCGTGCATGTCGACGACGATCACCGGCGTGCGCGTCTGCGCTTCGTCGACGAGCTCGTCGATCACCTCGAACGGACCGACAGGCGGCCCGAGGAAGAGCGCGCCGATCAGGTTGATCACGGCGACCTCCGTCCCGTCGGCAGCCGTGACGAACGTCATGCCCTTCCCCGGAGCTCGCTTCGACAGGTTTGCGGGCCTGATCAGGCGGTCGCTCTCCTTCAGGTACGGCACGATCTCGCCGCGCCGCCAGACGTGATTGCCGAGCGTGATCGCGTCGGCACCGGCGGCGAGCATCTTGTCGGCGAGCTTGGGCGTGATGCCGACTCCGTCCGCAAGGTTCTCGCCGTTCAGGATGCAAAGATCCGCGCGCAGCTCTTCGCGCAGCGAAGGGAGACGCTCTTCGATGGCGCGACGGCCGGGCACACCGACCACGTCGGCGATGAACAGAATTCGCACGGGCCGATTAGGGCAGGAGAGTCGCGGCGGCGCGCAGCTCGATTGCCACGTGGTTGCCCGCGTCCTGCGTGTACTTCGAGAGCGCCTGCTTCTCGACCCCGGACAGATCGAGCACACGGCCGACCTTCGTGCTCGACGCGGCGATCATCGAACCGACGGTGAGCGCCGGATCAGCGCTGAGGTGCGTGAGCGAGATCACGAGCGACGGTGCGGCCGACGGTTGGATCTCGATCAGCGAACCGTAGGGTTGGCCATTGAGGATGTAGTCCGAGATCCCGACGATCGTGCCGTCGACCGGCGCGTAGACATCGGTGCCGGGCAACGCGCCGACATCGAGCGCAGAGGTGTCGCCTCCGTTCAACTTGTAGTACACGAAGCCCGCGCCGCCGCCGCCGAAGATCTTGTGCGCGAGTCGCGACAGGATGCCTTCGTTGCCCTGACGCCCCAGTGGGCTCAGCGGCAGCGCGCCGTCGCCGGACGAGTGGTAGCCGATCGCGGTGACGCGGCTCTGTGCGACCGGCAGCTGAATGCGCAGGCCGCCGTGCAGAGCGACGGTGAGCGACGCCGGCGGTCCGACGGGCAGCAGGCGGCTGGCCGGCCCCGGTAGCGCCTGGGAAGGCTGGCGTGTCGCTCCCTGCCCGAACGCAGTGATCAGCAGCGTGCCGAGGAGCAGGCCGCAGACGACCATCAGGACGACGAGACGCCGGGCCCGGTGGGGCATGCGCGCGCGCCGCGGTCGCTGGCGCGCCGCGGGGACTCGGCGGGAGGGGGCCGGCATCCGCGGCACCGTAACGGACCCCGAGGCCTCCTTCAACCGACGAGGGGCCCGACTTTGTGACAGTCCAACCTTCGGATCCATCTGCTTTTCTACCCACACCTCGTGACGGTCGAGGGCGAGGTTGCCGTCCTCGGCCCAGTCCCAGTCCCAATCCGGCGGTCGTTGCCCGGGGAACCGTAGGACGTCGGCTGTACGATCACCCGCATGCCCGGCAGGGCCAAGATGGAGATCCCGCGCTGGATCCAACTGGCCGGGTTCCCGGTCCTGCTGCTGTTTCTGTGGGTGGTGGCGGGCGCGGTCCGTCACGTCGTCTTCCTCTTCCTCGTGGCGCTGCTGATCGCGCTGCTCCTCAGTCCCGTCGTCCGGCTGGTCCAGAGGGTCCGGATCCCTCGCGGCTTCGCAGTCGCGTTCGTGTACCTCGTCTTCGCGATTACGTTGATTGCCGCCATTGGGGCGCTCGGGACCGTGGTCGTCAATGAGACGAAGACGGCAGCGAAACGGGTGGATTCCTATTTTACGAACACGAACGGACGAACCGGCGTCGTCGACGCCGATCGCGACGTGAACCTTTTGCAGCACTGGCTCGACACGCATCGCTTGGGCGGCATCAAGATCGAGAGCCGCGGTCACCGGCTGGTCAGCGACATCCGCAAGCACAACGTCGGCAAGTACACGAACAGGGTGGTCAACTTCCTCGAGGGAGCGGCGGTCTCGATCGGGAAGCTGCTCTTCAGCGCGATCGTGATCCTCGTCGTGTCGATCTACATGCTGCTCGACTTTCCAAAGATCGAACGACGGATCAACAGGCGGTTTCCGCCCGATGGGAATTCGGAGCCGTTGCTGCTGCGCATGGAGCACTCGCTGACGAGCTACGTCAAGGGCCAGTCACTGGTCTCGCTGATCATCGGCACGAGCGCGGGCGTCGGGTTGTGGCTCTTCGGCGTGCTCGGTTGGCTTCCGCACGGTCAGAAGTACGCGCTGCTCTTCGGCGCGTTCGTCGCGATCACCGAGCTTATCCCGTATCTGGGGCCGTGGATCGGTGCGATCCCGCCGTTCCTGTACGCGCTGGTCGTTCATCCGGTCTCTGCAATCTGGGTCGGGCTTCTGTTCCTCGCGATCCATCAGGTGGAAGGTCACGTTGTCGTTCCGAACGTGATGGGAAGCGCGCTCAGGCTGCATCCGCTGCTCGTCATCTTCGGACTGCTCGCCGGCGGCGAGATCTACGGGCTGCCCGGCGCGCTGATCGCTTTGCCGCTGCTTGCCGCCGCCCGGGCGATGTGGGAGTTCTTTCATGAACGCCTGGCGCTGGAGCCCTGGGACGACGATCAGACACTGCCCGTCGACGTCGGCCTAGAAGAAGCGAAGCCACCTCCGGCTGCGGCGAGGCGTTGAGCGACACGGTCCTGCGCGCGCGCGACGCCGCGCGCCGTTTCGGCTCGCACGTTGCGCTCGAGCCCACCGACATCGACATCCATGCCGGCGAGGCGCTCGCGCTGATCGGCCCGAACGGAGCCGGGAAGTCCACGTTGCTCGCGCTCCTCGCCGGCGCGCTGGAACCGAGCGCCGGGACGATCGAGCGTGTCGACGAGATCCGCGTCGGCTGGGTGCCGCAGCGTGCGGCGTTCTACGACCGGTTGACGGCCCGCGAGAACCTCGAGCTCTTCGGGCGGCTCGAAGGCGAGCCCAATCACGTTCCGGCTGTGGAGGAGCTCCTCCTGCGCGTCGAGATTCCGGCGGACCGTGCTGCGCAGACGCTGTCGGTCGGGAACCGTCAGCGCCTCAACGTCGCGCTTGCGCTGCTCGGCAGTCCGCGTGTCCTGCTTCTCGACGAGCCGACCGCAGCCCTCGACCCAGGTCAGCGGCGCCGACTCTGGGAGACGGTGACCGCGCTGCGAGACGAAGGCGGCTCGGTCGTCTTCGCGACGCAGAACCTCGAAGAGCTCGAGCTGTACGCCGACCGCGTCGCAGTGCTGCAGCGAGGACGGTTGACATTCGTCGGACGAACCGCCGACTACCGCGAGCTGCATGCCGAGGAGATCTTCACCTGACGCGCGCGGCGCTCGTGTTGCAGAAGGACCTGCGCGTGCTCGTGCGCTCGCCCCTCCTGCTCGCGGTGCTGATCGCGTATCCACTGCTCGTCGCGGGGCTCGTCGGCCTCGTGGCCGGCTATGGGAGCTCGAAGCCGCGCGTCGCGCTCGTCGACGAGGATCACCTCCCGCAAGTGGTGTCCGTCGGCGGCCATCGTTTTCGGATCCAGGCTGCGATCGACGAGGTCGGCAAGAACGTCCATCTCGTGCGGATGGGCCCGGTCGAGGCCCGGCATGAGCTCGCGACCGGCCGCGTCGTCGCAACGTTGACGGTCCCGCCGGGCTTCCTCGCCGACCTGAAGAGCGGGCTCCACTCGCCGAGCCTTGTCTACCAGGTGACGCGGGGCGGGATCTCCTCGCGTGTCACCCAGCAGGTGCAGGCGCTGGTCTACGGGCTCAACCGTCAGCTGCAGAAGGCGTACGTCCAGACCGACTTGAAGTACGTCCAGCTCATCGTCAGCGGGGGTCGTGCAGAGTTCGGCGGCCGCACGTACGACGTTCTCGGATTGGCGCGGATGCAGAAAGTGCTGCAGACGATGCCGCCGGGACCGCAGCGCGACCGGATCGCCGAGTTCGCTCGGATCGCGGGTGTCGCGCTCGGGCAGACGGGCAGCCTGCTCGGAGCGACCGCGAACCCGATCGGGCTCGAGCGGGCGCACGAGGCTTCGCGCAGCTCTCTCCTGTCGGCGCAGGTGCAGTCGTACGCGCTGGCGCTCACGATCACGTTCCTCGCGTTGCTCCTCGCCGCCGGGGCGATTGCGAGCGAGCGGGACGAGAACGCGATCGGGCGGCTGAGGCGAGGGCTGGTCTCGATGGGCGAGTTGGTGTCCGCGAAGGTCGCGCTCGCGGCGATCGTCGCGCTGGCCCTCGGGCTCGCGATCGCGCTCGTCTTCGGCGTGATCGTCGAGGCCGGCGGCGTTGCCGGCGGTGAGCCGTGGCAGCGCCTGCCGCTCCTTGCGGCCGGCCTCCTCGTCGCCGGCGCGGCGTTGGGGGCGCTTGGCACCCTGCTTGGAGCGCTCGCACGCGAGACGCGTACCGCGTCCCTCGTCGCCGTGCTCGTCGTGATGCCGATCGTGTTCCTCGGCCTCGTTCCGCGCGAGGTCGTCCCCGTCGCAGGCTGGCTCAGCGACGGGCTGCCGTTCGCGCATGCGGTGCGCTACTTCTCGGCCTCGCTCTACGACGCCAGTCCCTGGGGCACGGTCGGTCGGGAGCTCTTGTGGCTCCTCGGCCTCGGCCTCGTCTTCGGCGGGCTCGCACGGGTCGCGACGCGCCGGC
This sequence comes from Gaiellaceae bacterium, assembly GCA_036824055.1. GTDB lineage: Bacteria > Actinomycetota > Thermoleophilia > Gaiellales > Gaiellaceae > 3-1-20CM-4-69-9. The sequence goes on from DAITAW010000005.1 coordinate 57,524, forward strand.
TCCTGGCCTGATGTTCGGGTCTAGGCTGTAGGACGTGAGCACGTTTCCGGTCACCCGATTGCGGCGCCTGCGGCGGACGAGCGGGCTGCGTGGGCTCATCCGCGAGACCAGGCTGGATCTCGACGACTTCGTCATGCCGCTCTTCGTCGGGCCGGAGCCGCTCGCCAACGCTGACCTACCCGGCCTGGCGCGCCACTCGGTGAAGACGCTCGGCGCGGAGGCGGACGAGCTCGTCGGCCTCGGCGTCAAGGCCGTGATCCTCTTCGGGATCCCCGACGAGAAGGACGAGGAAGGCTCGGGCGCCTGGGACGAGGACGGCATCGTCCAACGGGCGCTACGAGAGCTTCAGGGTCGCGACCTCGTGCTGATCACGGACGTGTGCCTCTGCGAATACACCTCGCACGGCCACTGCGGCATCATCGGCGACGGCGAGGAGATCGACAACGATGCAACGCTCGAGCTGCTGACCCGCACGGCTCGGAGTCACGTCGAGGCGGGAGCACACGTCGTCGCGCCGAGCGACATGATGGACGGCCGCGTCGGCGCAATTCGCGAGGAGCTGCCGGATACGCCGATCATCGCGTACTCGGCGAAGTACGCCTCCGCTTTCTACGGCCCGTTCCGTGAAGCCGCGGAGTCGGCGCCTGCATTCGGCGACCGGCGCGGCTACCAGATGGATCCTGCGAACGTGCGCGAGGCGCTGCGCGAATGCGAGCAGGACGTCGCCGAAGGCGCAGACGTCCTGATGATCAAGCCCGCCCTTCCCTACCTCGACGTGATTCGCGCTGCGCGGGAACGGTTCGATCTGCCGCTGGCGGCGTACAACGTCTCGGGTGAGTACGCGATGGTGAAAGCCGCAGCCGCGAAGGGGTTCCTGGACGAACGGCAGGCCGCGCTCGAGTCGCTCACCGCAATCAAGCGCGCCGGCGCCGACTTCGTCATCTCCTACTGGACGAAGGAGCTGGCAAGCTGGCTCTGAAGACGCGCAGTGATTTGTTCCGCCGCGCGCTCGACCTCATTCCCGGCGGGGTCAACTCGCCCGTGCGCGCCATGCGCGCGGTGGGGCTCGACGAGCCGCTGTTCGTGGGTCGCGGCGAAGGCGCCTATCTCGAGGACGTCAACGGCAATCGCTACCTCGACTGGGTCATGTCATGGGGCCCGTTGGTCTTCGGGCACGCCGACCCGGCCACGATCACAGCTGTGCGCGACGCGGCCGAGCGCGGCACGAGCTTCGGCGCGCCGACGGAGGCCGAGGTCGACCTGGCAGCCGAGATCGTGGACGCAGTCCCATCGGTCGAGAAGGTCCGCCTCGTCTCCTCCGGGACCGAGGCGGCCATGAGCGCGGCGCGACTCGCGCGCGCCTTCACGGCGCGAGACCGCATCCTCAAGTTCGCAGGTTGCTACCACGGCCACGTCGATGCGCTGCTCGCGAGCGCAGGCTCCGGTGTCGCGACGCTCGGCCTGCCGTCGAGCCCCGGCGTGCCGTCGGCCACGACGAAAGACACGATCGTGTGCAAGTACAACGACATCGACGCCGTCGCCTCGACCGTGGCCGAGTACGGCGAGGGCCTCGCGGCGATCATCGTCGAGCCCGTGGCGGGGAACATGGGCGTCGTCCCGCCCGAGCCGGGCTTCCTCGAAGTCCTGCGGCGGTTGTGCGACGCCTCCGGTGCGCTGCTCGTGTTCGACGAGGTCATCACCGGTTTCCGGGTTTCGCGCGGCGGCGCGCAGGAGCTCTTCGGCGTCACGCCCGACCTGACCCTCCTGGGGAAGATCGTCGGCGGCGGTCTGCCGCTGGCGGCGTTCGGCGGCCGAGCGGAGATCATGGATCGCCTCGCTCCGAGCGGTGACGTCTACCAGGCCGGGACGCTCTCGGGAAATCCACTCGCCACCGCGGCCGGGCTCGCAGTCCTCAGGCGCCTGCGCGACTCGTCCGTGTACGAGGAGCTCGAGCGGCGCGGCGCTCGGCTCGAGGCCGGGCTGGCGCCCTACGGCCGCGTCCAGCGAGTCGGCGCGATGGCGACGCTCTTCATGACCGAGGAGCCCGTGCGCAACTTCGACGATGCGCAGCGCGCGGACACAGATCGCTACGGCGCGCTCTTCCGCCATCTGCTCGAACGCGGGATCTACATCGCTCCGAGCCAGTTCGAGGCAATGTTCGTCTCCCTCGTCCACGGCGACGAGGAGATCGACCGGACCATTCAGGCCGTTGCAGACTTCGACGGCTGACTTGTGGGACACGATCGCCTCCGATGCGGGGCAGGAGAGCGCCCTCTGGAACGCGGCGCTGCGCCCGCGGGAGGAGCAGGAACGAGCCGCGGTCTTCTCGTTGCTCGGCGAACCTCGGTACGCGCTCGGCATCGAGACGATCTACGAGGGGTACCTCCTGCACTACGGCCGGACCCGGCTCTTCGCGCCCGAAGACCAGGACGCCGCATTGCTCCTCGGGGACTACCTGTACGCCCACGGCCTCGTCCGCATCGAAGAGGTCGGCACAGTGGAGGCAGTCAGCGATCTCGCCGAGCTGATCGCGCTCTGCGCGTACCTGCGAGCCGAGGAGATTGTGGGCGACGGACCCGTGTGGGCCGCAACCGCCGTGGTCCTCGGCCGCGGAGAGCTGGACGCCGGCCGGTCGTCGCTTCGTCTCGACAGCGATCCCAATCCGCTCGAGCGGCTGGCCCGGGCTCGTGCCGGGGACGCCGCCGTCGCCGGCGCCCTGGCCACCCATCGCGGACGGCTTCGTTAGAGTCACGGCGATGCTCGCGCTGCTCCAGTTGCTCGCCGTCGAGGACGCCGCCACCGAAGGCAAGAAGGTCATCACGGCGATGCTCATCGTCGGCCTGATCTTCGTCGGCGTGATCGCGCTCGGCGAGACCACGCACTGGCTGCGCCACCGGCGCCGCTGACCGCGCCCGTCCGCGCAAGCCTAGACTGACGTCGTGGCTCCGCCCGCTGACCTGCGTGCGTGGATCGTGCTCCTCGAGGGTGAGGGCGAGCTTGTTCGCATCGCTGCCGAAGTCGATCCCGAGCTCGAGATCACGGAGATCACCGATCGCACGGTGAAGGCAGGCGGCCCCGCGCTGTTGTTCGAGAAGGTGAAGGGCTCCCGGCACCCGCTGCTGATCAATCAGTTCGGCACCGAGCGCCGGATGTGCATGGCTTTCGACGCGCCCTCACTCGACGACGTCGCCTCCAAGCTCAGCGACGTGCTCGAGCTGCAACCGCCGGCCGGGCTCGTCGACAAGGTGCGCGGCCTGCAGAAGCTGAAGTCGATCGCCGACTCGCGGCCGAAGACGGTCCGGCGCGCGCCAAGTCAGGAGATCGTGCTCGAGGGCGACGACGCATCGCTCGACCTCCTGCCGATCCAGAAGTGCTGGCCGGACGATGCCGCGCCGTTCATCACGCTCCCCGCCGTCATCACCAAGGATCCGCGGACTGGAACGCGCAACGTCGGCATGTACCGCATGCAGAAGCTGGGTCCGCGCGCGACCGCGATGCACTGGCAGATCCACAAAGACGGGCGAGCCGACTATCTCGCCACCGACGGGAAGATCGAGGTCGCCGTCGCCCTCGGTCTCGACCCGGTCACCGCGTACTCCGCGAGCGCGCCGCTCCCGAAGCACATCGACGAGTTCATGCTGGCCGGCTTCCTGCGAGGCGAGCCCGTCGAGCTCGTGCAGGCGAAGTCGGTCGACCTCGAGGTTCCAGCGAACGCCGAGATCGTCCTCGAGGGCTACATCGACAAGGACGAGCTCACCGAGGAGGGGCCGTTCGGCGACCACACCGGTTACTACACGCCGCCGGAGCCGTTCCCGGTCTTCAGGCTGACGGCGATCACGATGCGACGCGACGCGATCTACCCGTCGATCGTCGTCGGCAAGCCGCCGCAGGAGGATGCGTGGCTCGGCAAGGCCACCGAGCGGATCTTCCTGCCCGCGATCAGGATGACCGTCCCCGAGATCGTCGATTACGACCTGCCGGTGGCAGGTGCCTTCCACAACTGCTGCATCGTCTCGATCCGCAAGGCCTTCCCGGGCCACGCCCAGAAAGTGATGCATGCGATCTGGGGCCTGGGAATGCTCAGTCTCACCAAGGCGGTCGTGGTCGTCGACGAATGGGTCGACGTGCACGACTACGCCGAGGTCATGTTCAGGGTGGGGGCCAACGTCGATCCGGCCCGGGACGTGCTGCTCACCGAGGGGCCGCTCGACCATCTCGACCATGCCCCGACCCGCCAGTTCTACGGTGGAAAGATCGGGATCGACGCCACCCACAAGGGCCCTGACGAGGGCACCAGGGAGTGGCCGCCCGAGATCCAGATGACGCCGGAAGTCCAGGCGCTCGTCGACCGCCGCTGGGCGGAGTACGGGATCTCGCTCGACGCCCGTGCAGCGAACGGCCGAATCCGTCAGAGTTCCGGCCCGTTGCGCCGATTGATACGTCGTTGACACACGGAACAGGGCGGGGATTGAATCCAG
>DAITAW010000170.1:0-4079 GCA_036824055.1 Gaiellaceae bacterium
GGCCCCGGCTATCTGCCTGGGTGGGGCGTCGCGTTCAGGGAGGGAGCCGCAGACCGCCTCGAAGTTGCCGAGGGCTTGCATGCTCCCTTCCTCGATGTGGAGGATCCGGTCGCAGTTGCGAACGGTGGCGATGCGGTGGGTGACGACGATCATCGTCAGCCCGCCACGGAGTTCGGTCAGCGTTTCGACGATCTGCCGTTCCGTCACCTGGTCGAGGTTGGAGGTCGCTTCGTCGAGGACGAGGACGCTCGGTCGCGTGTAGAGCGCCCGCGCGAGGCCGACCCGCTGCCGTTGCCCGCCCGAGAGGCGGACGCCGCGCTCGCCGACCCGTGTCTCCAGTCCGTCTGGTAGGCGGCCCACGACGTCATTGAGCTCGGCCAGCCGGATGGCCTCGAGCACGCGCTCCTCGTCCACGTCGTCGCTGTACCAGCCCAGCGCGACGTTAGCGCGGAGAGTGTCATCGACGAGGTAGACATCCTGCGGGACATAGCCGATTGAGCGCTGCCATTCGTCGCGACGCTCATCGAGCGGGACGCCGTCGACGAACACCGTGCCGCCGTCGGGCTCGAGGATGCCCAGAATCACGTCGAGCAGAGTGCTCTTCCCTGATCCTGTCTTCCCGATGATCCCGAATGACTCGCCTGCTCGGATGTCGAACGAGAGGCCTCGGATTACGGCAGCGTCGCGGGTTGGGTAGCGGAACCAGACGTCCTCCAGCCGCACCTCCCGCTCGAGGCGGTGCGGCGCCGCCTCGAGCGCAAGCTCTGCAGCGGTTGGCGACGCATACGCGCCGAAGGTGTCGAGTTCGCGCTCGACGAACTCGAGAGCGCCGTGGCCGAACTGAACTGAATTCGTCAAGTAGAGAATCTGGTTCAGCGCCGGCAGTAGCCGGAACGCGCCCGCCATCACCAGGCCTACAGCTGGCAGCACGGCGTCACGCCCGCTGGTTGAGCCTGCCACCGCGACCACGAGCACCGCGCCGAGCACGAGTGATGTCTCGAGCATGTAGCGGAGGCTTCCGTTTGCAACGTTCGCCACGCGGACTGCAGTGTTGATGGCCCTGGTCCTAGCGACGGCGCCTTCGGCGTAGAAGAGAGCGCGGCCTCGGAGCTGGAGCTCTTTCGCCGCGGCGAGGCCCTGCATCACGAGTCGGTAGCGCTCCGCTGAGAGCTCCTGCACGAGGCGGCCGCGACGGGTCAGGCCGCCCCGGACCACGCGCACCCACAGAACGCAGATGAACGCGAAATAGACGGTGACGGCGACAGCGACGATCGGGCTCGAGAGGGCCAGGCCGAGCGCGACAGCGACCGCGACGGCGCCGTTCGCGAGGAGTGAGACCGACGACGCTACGACACCTGAAATGACCTGGTCGACTGCCGACATGATCGTCCGCAGCGTCTGCGACGAGTTCTGCTCGAGCCGCAATAGCTGCGGCGCCCGGGCATGGCCAGTCAGCAGGCGCGAGATAACCCCCACCTGTGCCATGTTGGCTGCCCCGATCGACAGCCACAGTCCCAGCACCGACAGCAGGCTCCGTGTCACAAAGAGGGCGGAGGTGAGCGCGAGCAGAATCAGGGCCGCGTGGTAGCGGTCGCCGGTTCCAAGGTGGAGCGCCGCGATCACGGAGCCGGCCACGCCCCGCACCTCTAGCTTGCTGAGCAAGCTAATCAGTGCGTAGATGAGGATGAGCGCGAATGTGTCGAGGCAAGCGATGAGCACGCCGTAGATAGCTACGAGCCTCAGACGTTTCCGCGCCCGCGGGTCCACCAGCGCCCACGCCCGTCGGCCCGTTTCGATGAGCCGGCCCCGGTCTGCCGCTTGCCTCATAGTGAGGGAAGCCTCCGGATCGCGGCGGCGACTCGCGTCGCCTCCGCCCAAGCGGCAATGCCTGCGACGTACGGCAAGGCCGCAGCCCGTGCCGCGAGATCGGCGGCGCCGAACTTATCTCGGAGGGTCCTCACGCAGCGTCGCGTCCAGACGAGGTCACGGGCCGTGGTGGGCCGCTATCTCCCCGTGCGCTGGCCCCACCGGCTCTCGGTGTGGTTCGCAAGGGAGACGATGCCCGGGAACGGCACCCGCACCGGCGGCCGGCCAAGTCGGCCGCCAAGCATGCGTACCCGTGGTGTCCCTGCTGCTCCGGACTCGCTCCAAACTGTGCGAAGGGCGCCGAATCATCGTCCCACGCCGAGCGCAGCTCGTCATCGCGGAACGCACAAATAAAGGAGCTGCCGCAGATCCGACCGAACCCGGAACGAACGCGCCATAGAAGACACGACGAAGCATCGAGGGTGTAGCCGGCGTCCGCGAGATGGCTCCCTCGCTCGTTCGAGTCCGTACGCGGGTAGGTCGCGGTGAACGAGGTCGTCGGCATCGAGGAACATGATGTAGCAGTCGCCACCCACTGCCTGGCGCAACCAAGACGCAGCGAACCGCCGCTTCCGCGCCCTGTCGCGTCCTCCTTCGAGTCGATCGTTCGACGGCGGGGGAACGACACCCGCTGCACCTCGGCGCCCGATTGACAATCCGCCAGGTCAGGCTCGTCGTGACAGGCAACCACGATTAGGGTCGGGTCTCGGAGGTCGTGCTGGACCGAGCGGACCGTGCGGCGTAGATCCGCCTGGGCCAGCTCCCAGTCGATGCAGGCGCTGCGCGGTTTGAACGGGATCAAGAACACGAGTTGAACGGGATCAAGAACATGAGCCGGCGCGGCAGCGCGCGGTCCCGAACCTGTTCCCGACGCACCCTGTCCATCAAGCGAATCAGCCCCCTCCGCAGCCGTCCAAGCCTACCCCTCGCCTATGTTTGCCCGCTCGCGTCCTGTCCTGTTACTAAGACGTAAACGCAGCAACTCTATCTTGGTCGCCGGTGATCTTCTCCTCGTCGATGACCGTCTGGCGAATGTGTTCCAAAGCGGACCGGATCAGTCGCGACACAGACATCTGGGACATGCCGATCTGCTGGGCGATCTGGGATTGCGTCAGCTCCTCATAGAAGTGGAGCTGCAGTACTCTCTGCTCGCGGTCGTCGAGCGTCTTGACGCCTGGCGCGAGAACCGTCCGGTCCTCAACAGCTTCGTACTCGTGGTCTTCACTGCCAATTAGCTCGAGCGGGTCAAAGTCCTCCTCGGAGCTATCGGCGCTCGGCGACAGCGAACGCAGACCGTAGGCCCGGCGGGACCCGAGTGCCTCGAGCACCTTCTTCTCCTCGACACCAGCAGCGTTCGCAAGGTCGCCCACCGTCGGCACACGGCCAAGGTCGGCGGTGAGTTGATCGACGTGCATTGAGAGTTCCACGTTGAGCTCCTGGAGCCCCCGCGGCACGCGAACCAAACCGTCGTCGCGGAAGTGGCGCTTGAGCTCGCCGATGATCATCGTCGCCGCATAAGTGTGGAGGGTCACTCCACGGCCGAGATCGAAACGGTCGATCGCCTTGATCAACCCAATCGTGCCGATCTGAACGAGATCCTCCAGCTCCTCGCCTTGGTAGGCGTAGCGCCGCGCCAGAGTGCGAACTAACGGCACCGATTGCTTGATCAGTTGCTCCCGCGCCGCCAGGTCCCCCTTTTCGTGGTAGCGGCGGAGAAGGATCCTCTGGTTGAGGTTCCTCGTCCGCCTACCGCTCGTGCGTCTATGCGCCTTGGCAGCTCCAACCAGGGGCTGACCCGCCAGATTCGCCCTCATCGTTTCCTTTCCCCTTCCACCTATCCGCTGCTGGCGGACCCTGAAAAATGATGGCTGCGATCTACATGCTCCCGCAACGGACCAAGTGGCTAGAGAAAACTATCCGTGCGGGGGGATACGACGCGCCTTCCCTTGCTTATCGAGAGAAGAGGGATGGCGTCGGCTCGAGACGCCGATTGATCGACTCGAGGAGACGCGTCGGTTGAACACGGCAAGGGGGCAAGCTCCTTCAAACGACGTTAACGCGTAGCCAAGGCTGGTCTTCTTCTATTCCCCCACTTCCGGGCGCTGCCGTCGTTTAGAGGGCCTCCTAGCGAACATCCTCCGGCTGCGCCGCAATCACGAGGCGTTTGAGGTCGTACGGGTGGACATCGGAGAGCGTCCGGATCTGGCTGGGCG
>DAITAW010000052.1:0-16928 GCA_036824055.1 Gaiellaceae bacterium
CATCTCCTCTGACCCTACGCCACGTCCTCCAGCGAGGCAACGCTCTCGTGTGCGCGAGCGTCCTCTCGCCTGAAATACTTTTGCCCAAACTTTGCCTACCTGAGGTGATCTGAGCTGACCTGAGCCGATCGAGCATCGCCAAAGCATGCGGTTCCTGATGTTGCTTGACCTAGCAACGCACGTCTCATAACTTGAGCCGACCTACGCCACGTGTGCGATTTCCTCAGGTGAGAAAACCGGAGGTCGATCTTCCTATGGGCATCGAGTCTCCTGAAGAGCAAGTCCAAATAGAGTGGACGCGCTGGTCGCGCGGGCGGACCGATGAAGAGAGGCCCGGGGCGGGTCCTGGTCTTCCTGTGTCATGCGCCCGAACCAGTACGGCCCCACGGTTCGCGATATGCGTTACGACGTGTACCTGTCTAAAGACGGGGCCGAGCGAAGGATCGAGCTTGACCTCGATGTCCAGTTCAAGCCGAGCGACGAGTTCCGGTACGGGCCTGATATCTACGTGGTCACGAGCGTTCAATCCGGCAACGACGAGTTCGACGCCATCCTCTTCGCCGACCTGGCCGCAGGCACAGGCGGCGTGCCTATTTCGTAGAAAGAGAAGCGCCGGGGAGCGGGTGGAGAGAACCCGCCTCCTGTTGAAGACAGAGACGAGACAGCGGCGATCGGGAGAGAGGGCTGCTGCACGCTCCTGTCCCCCCGGACTCGACGCTTTCTGACCTTTTTGTGTCAGGCGCCCCACCGGAGTGTCCGGGCACGATTCTGCGCGGCCGGCACCCAGGTGTCCGCCTGCCGCCGACATGTCTGCGCCAACGATGCCCGATGACGAACTCGAAGCGGTGTCCGCAGGCGTTCGTGCTGCCCTGCAGGAGCTCAGTCTCCCGAGTTACATCCTCGACTGCAGCTATCGCATTCGCTGGTTGAACCAAGCGGCGCAAGAGCTCTTCGGCAACGCGGTCGGTCGCTACGGCACCTTCATCGTGGCCCCGGAGCACAGGACCCGCGCGCGCGAGACCTTCACCAGCAAGTTGCTCGGGGCGCAGGTCACGAACTTCGACCTGAACCTCATACAGCCCGACGGCTGCCGGCTCCTGGGACGGATCAGCTCAGTCCCGTTGGCGCGAGCCGGAAAGGTGCTCGGCGTTTTCGGGGTGATCTTGAGCGTGAGGCTGCCGACAGACAGGCCCTGCGGCGGGGCGTCGAGCTTACGCCTCGCCAGCTCGAAGTTCTGGTCCTGCTCGCCGACGGCCTGTCGAGTGAGCAGATTGCGACCCGCCTCGAGCTCTCGATCGACACGGTGCGCAAGCACGTTCGCGAGATCCTGCGTCGCCTGGGCGTGCACTCAAGGATCGCAGCAGTCGCGATGGCTCGCCGGCACAGGCTTCTCTAGTCATCTGGCCAAATTGCGTCAGGCGAAGGCAGCGGATCTTCAGCACCATCGTCTGCGGCGGCGGCTTTCCCCTCCTTGCCGCCGCCTTCTTCCAGCTCCCGCGCTCAAGGAGACAGATGTTCGCTCGTGTCACGATATTCCAGGGCATCCCGGACTCGGTCGACGGCCCAATCCGCTTTCCGGTCAGAACGTTTAGCGAAGGTGTGGAGGATCTACCAGGCTTTCTCGGCCTCTTCGATCTCGCAAACCGGAAGATTGGTCGATGCGTGATGGTGACCTTATGGGCGACGCAGGAAGCCCGCTCCGCAAGCGCGGAGCTCGCGCGAAACGCCACCCAGAAGGTGGTTGAAGAGACCGGCGAGCAAGTGCTCTCCGTCCGCGAGTACGAAGTCGGGCACTACATGCTCAGCGACGACTTCGCGAGAAGGGCTTGATCCTGGCCACTAGCGCGTAGGTCGTGGACTACGATCTGGAGTTCGGGAACGTTGAGCGCGGAGGTGATCTCGATGGGTCACGAGCAATGGAGTGAGGAGCGAAGCCCGGACCGCGATGACCTGTGGACAGGGTTCCCTGCGGCGCTTGAGCAAATCAGTGTTCCGGTCTACATCATCGAACGGGACGGTCGGATCCGCTGGCTGAATGACGCGGCCCGGAAGCTGTTCGGCAATGTGATTGGAAAGGAGTTCACCTCTGTCGTCGCTCCCGAGCATGCACTGATGGCGCGCCAACAGTTCACGCGCAAGCTCCTCGGGGCGGAAAAGACGGACTTCGACGTGAACTTGCTGCTCCCCGACGGCAGCAGGCTGCCGGTCCAGGTCAGTTCCGTCCCGCTCGAGGACGGAGGGAAGATCGTGGGCGTATTCGGCATCGTCCGAGGAGTTGTTCAGCAGGAGCGGAAGCAAGCGCTTCCGCCCGGTGTTCAGCTCACGCCTCGCCAGGCCGAAGTCCTCGCGCTGCTCGATCGGGGCCTCTCCACCGAGCAGATCGCCGAGGAATTGTGCATCTCGGTCCAGACGGTGAGAAATCACGTACGCGAAGTGCTGAGGCGTTTGCAAGTGAATTCCAGAATCGGTGCTCTGGCCGCTGGGCGCCGACACGGCCTGATTTAGTGATCTGGCATCACGGAAACGAGCCCGGTGTGAGAGAGCTCTCCCCTCATCAGCTGAGACATGGCTTCGCCAACCGATTTATGCGTGAGAGCGGCCGTGACGTTACGGCCCTCAAAGGGCTGATGGGCCATTCGCGGATCGACACCACTCAGGCTTACACGGATGAGATTGAGCTTGACGAGCTCGCCCGAGCGCTCGAACGAGCTCTCTTCGCCCGTAGCGCACAAGCGTCGCCTGATCTGGCGACGCTCGATGCTGATGTTGCAGGTGCGCTGCAATCGCTGGAGTGGAGGCGGCGGGAATCGAACCCGCGTCCGCGGACGCACCGGACAGAACGTCTACAAGCGTAGTCCGCGCTTTAGCTTCGACCGCCGGCCGGAGGCGGACGCCCTACCGACGGTCTAGCCATCCTTAAGTGTCGCGCTTTGGGCGATTGGCTCTCCCTCCGCGCCGAGCCCGTTAGTTGGCGCCGCTACCCGAACCACGGGCCGAATTCGGAGCGACGTCGCTACCTAACTAGGTTAGGCGGCGAGTGCGAGATTGTTCTTCGCACTTGCTTTGTTTGCCGGTGGATTTACGAGGCCAACCGGCGACCTCGGCTTGCAGCTCTGCCGGAGAACCGACCACGTCGAAACCAGGTCGCCCCCGTATGTCGCAGGCATTTTAGCGGCTAATCGCCTCCCGCAGGGCCCGCTGGAGGAGGACTTTCGCTAGGTGACGCCGGTACTCCGCGCTGCCTTGCGTGTCGCTCGGCGGATCGGTGCCCTCGAGGGATGCTTCGGCAGCAGCATCGATGTCGTCGGGTGTCTTCAGCGCCTGCTCCGCGGCCCTTGCGCGAACCGGCTTCGGGCCCATGTTCGTGAACGCGATTGCCGAGTTGTCCACCGACCCATTCGAACGGCGGACAATTGCCGTTACGCCGACGGTGGCCCAGTCCTGCGCGCGGCGGGTGAACTTCAGGTACGACCAGCCGGCCGGGCCGAGCTTCGGCACGCGGATCTCCGTCAAGACGTCCTGAGGCCCGAGCACCGTGTCGAAGACTCCGGTGACGAACTCTCCGACGGGCACCGTCCGCTCGCCTTCGAGCCCTCGGATGACGACCTCCGCGTCGAGAGCGGTCAGCACCGCTGGGAGGTCGCCGGCCGGGTCGGCATGCGCGAGCGAGCCGCCGATCGTGCCGCGGTGGCGCACCTGCGGATCTCCGATCAGCCCGGCCGCGTACGAGAGAACCGGGAAGTGCTCCTGCACGAGCGGGTCGTGCTGGACGTTGTGGTGTCGAGTCATCGCCCCGATCGCCAGCTTGTCGCCTGCGTCGCGCACGTATCTCAGCTCGTCGATGCGTCCGATGTCCACGAGCAGAGCGGGCCTGGTGACGCGCAGCCGCAACAAGGGAATCAGCGAATGGCCGCCGGCGAGGAGCTTGGTGTCCTCGCGCGAGCCCAGCAACTCGACCGCGTGCTCGGCGGACCCGGCGACCTCGTAATCGAACGGCGCCGGGATCATGTCCTCGCCTCCTCGAGTGCCCGCCAGACGCGCTCGGGAGTCGCGGGCATATCTAGTTCGGTGACGCCGAAGGGGACGAGCGCGTCGACCACGGCATTCATCACTGCCGCGGTCGAGGCGATGGTGCCCGTCTCCCCCACCCCTTTCACGCCGAGCGGGTTCGTCGGACTCGGGGTCTCCGTCCGGCCGAGCTCATAGGAGAGAAGCTCGGCCGCCGAGGGCACCAGATAGTTCACCATCGAGCCCGTGACGAGATTGCCGTCCTCGTCGTAGACTGCCTCCTCCCACAGCGCCTGCGCGACGCCCTGCGCGACGGCGCCGTGGATCTGGCCTTCAACGACCGTCGGATTGATCACCGTGCCGACATCGTCGACCGCGATGTAACGGATGAGATCGACGTTGCCGGTCTCGGTGTCGACCTCGACCACGGCGATGTGCGTGCCGGAGGGCCAGCTGAAGTTCGGCGGGTCGTACACGAACGACGCCTCGAGCCCCGGCTCCATGCCGTCCGGGAGGTTGTGCGCCGTCCAGGCCTGGAGTGCGAGCTCCTTGGTCGTCAGCGACTTGCCGTTTGCGCTGAACGTTCCGTTCTCGTACTCGAGCTCGTCCTCGTCGACCTCGAGCTGGTGCGCCGCGATCTTGCGCGCCTTCTCGACGACACGTTCCGCCGCGTGGTAGGCCGCGACGCCGCCCACGGTGAGGCTTCGGCTTCCGTACGTGTCCATCCCGAGCGGTGCGACCGCCGTGTCGCCGTGGAGCACCTCCACGTCTTCGTACGGGATCCCGAGCCGCTCGGCGACGATCTGGGAGAACGTCGTGACGTGGCTCTGCCCGTGCGGCGAGGTGCCGATCAGCACCTGCACGGTTCCGGTCGGGAGGAAGCGGATCGTCGCCGCATCCCAGCCGCCCGCCCCGTAACCGATCGCACCAAGCACGCGCGACGGCGCTATGCCGCACATCTCGAGGTACGTCGAGAAGCCGATGCCGAGCTGTTTGGTGTCACCGCGCTCTCTCCGCTCGGACTGCTGACGGCGGATGTCGTCGTGATCGAGAATCTCGAGGGCGGCATCGAGATGCGCGTCGTAGTCGCCGGAGTCGACGGTGAGCCCGGAGGTGATTGTCGAGGGGAACTCGCGCAGGAAGTTGAGCCTGCGTATCTCGAGGCGGTCCTTCCCGAGCTTCCGCGCCAGAGCGTCGACCGCACGCTCGATCGCGTAGGTCGCCTCAGGCCGGCCGGCGCCACGGTACGCGTCAGTCGGTGTCGTGTTCGTAAAGACGCCTGTGCACTCGAAGTCGTACGCAGCGACGTCGTACGCACCGCTGTACAGCCAGGCACCCAGAAGCGGCGTACCCGCGGTGACCAGCTGGAGGTACGCGCCGAAGTTGACCGTCAGCTTGGCGCGAACCGCGCGGATCCTTCCGTCGGAGGTGGCTGCAAGCTCGATCTCCTGGAACTGGTCTCGGCCGTGGATCGTGGCGTTGTAACCCTCGCTGCGCTGCTCGATCCACTTGATCGGCCGGCCGAGCCGGCGCGCGAGCACGAGCGCGAGCGCCTCCTCCGCGTAGACGTTCAGCTTCGATCCGAACCCGCCACCAACGGCCGGCGCGACTACACGCAGCTTTGCTTCTGGAACGCCGGTGACCATCGACAGCGTCACTCGCGCGATGTGAGGGATCTGCGTCGACGACCACATCGTCAGCTCGCCCGTCGCCGGGAAAGGCTGGACGATGACGCCGCGCGGCTCGATCGCGTTCGGGATGAGCCGTTGTTGACGGTAGCGCTCCTTGACGGTGACCTCCGCCTTCGCGAATTCCTCGTCGACCTCTCCCGCCGCGAGCTTCCACGTGTAGCAGCGGTTGGTGCCGAACTCTTCGTGTACGAGCGGGGAGTCCTCCTCGAGCGCCTTTTCGGCGTCGACCACGGTCGGCAGCGGGTCGTAGTCGACCTGGACCAGCTCCGCTGCGTCGCGTGCCTCGCCACGGCTTTCCGCGATCACGACCGCGACGCCGTCTCCGACGTAACGAGCTTCGTCCACGGCGAGCGGCCGGTGGTTGGGCTGATTCGTGTCCTCAGTCGGGAGCCACGCACAGGGAAGGGAGGCCTGCCACTCCTCTGCGAGGTCCTCACCGGTGAACGCTGCGATGACGCCGCGGTGCGCGAGCGCGCCGTCGATGTTCACATTGGCGATGCGTGCGTGCGCATAGGGGCTGCGGACGACAGCCATCCACACCATGCCTGGAAGGCTCATGTCGTCGACGAACTTGGCTTGACCCGTCAGGAGCGCCGCATCTTCTTTCCGGTCGAGCGGCGCGCCGACGACGCGGCCGACCTCGAGTTCCGTGATCGTTGCCATCGTCAGACCTCCATGCCTGCAGCCGCCTGGACCGCGCGGACGATGTTGTGGTAGCCGGTGCAGCGGCAGAGATTGCCCTCGAGCGCGTGCCGGATCTCTTCCTCGGTGGGATTCGGCGTCTCGTCGAGGAGGCTGATGGTGGCCATGATGAACCCCGGAGTGCAGTAGCCGCACTGGAGGCCGTGCTGCTCGTGGAACGCCTCCTGAACGGGGTGCATCGTCCCGTTTGTCGCCAAGCCTTCGATCGTCGTGATCTCGTGGCCGTCCACCTGGACGCCGAGGAGCGTGCAGGACTTCACCGACTCGCCGTCCAGCAGCACCGTGCAGGCGCCGCAACTGGACGTGTCACAGCCGACGTTCGTACCGGTCAGGCCGAGCCGCTCGCGCAGGACGTAAACGAGGAGCTCACGTGGCTCGAGCTCGAGGACGTGCTCCGCCCCGTTGACCGTGATCGAGACCTGCCCCACGGCAAGCTCCTTTCGGCAAAGGGAAAGTGAACGCGAGCATACGCCTCACGCCCGCCCGTTCCAAGCGCCTTTGGAGGGAGCACTCAGCGCCGCGACTTGATCGCGCGCTGCATATCCCTGTCGGCCTCGCGCTTCGCGATGTCGCGGCGCTTGTCTCGCCCTTCCTTGCCACGCGCGAGTGCGAGCTCCACCTTGGCGCGGCCGTTCTTGAAGTAGAGCTTCGTCGGGACGAGGGTCAGGCCCTTCTGGGCGACCTTGCCCGCCAGGGAGTCGACCTCCTTCCTGTGGAGGAGGAGCTTGCGGTCGCGATCAGGGTCATGGTTGGCGAGATTGCCCTGGTCGTAGACCGAGATGTGAGCGCCGACGAGCCACGCCTCGCCGCCGCGAACGTCCGCATAGGCCTGCTGGAGCGAGGCGCGGCCGTCCCTGAGCGATTTCACCTCCGTGCCGGTCAGCACGATCCCGGCCTCCACCCGCTCGAGCAGGTGGTAGTCGTGCCGGGCCCGCCGGTTGTCGACGACGAGCTTTTCGCCTGATTTGGCCATGCCAGCGAGTGTAGGCGGATGACGTGGACAGACCCCCGGATCGCTCCTACAATCGAGGGCTGTCGGCTTGGGAGAGGGACGTTTTTCGGGTGAGGAGATTAGGGGTCAGAACGAGGGCTGTCGCCGCGGCCGCGGGCTGTTCAGCGCTGCTCGCCGGCGGGGCGGCATTGGCGCTCACGGTCGCAGCGGGCGCCTCTCTCGCGGGGCTCGCCGACACCACGACGACGGTGCCCGTGTCGACCACGCCGCTGCCCGATCCCGCCCCGGCTCCCACGCCGGCGCCGAAGCCCAAGCCGAAACCGAAGCCGACCCCGAAGCGGACCTACACTCCCCCGACCAGGACCTACAGCACGCCGGCCTACACGCCTCCGACTCCTTCAGCGACCACGCCCCGGACCAAGCCGCGGGTCACCCCGAAGCACAGGCCTCGGAAGCCGAAGAAGGCGGTGGCCACGACGTCGACGACCGTGGCGACGACGACCCCGGTGCCTGCCGTGTTGGCGCCGGTGCCGCTCAGCGCGAAGCGCGCTGCAGGGCAGGCGGGCGCTGATCCCGCGATCACGAGGATCCTCTTCGTCGCGGGGGTGAGCTTCGCCGCTCTCCTGTTCTTGCTGGCCGCAACGGTGCCGGGAACTCCCGCGCGGTTCACGCCGGTCGGGCGGATCGTGATCGAGCACCAGCAGGACTTTGTGCTCGTCGGTGTCGCTGCATTCGCGATCACCGTCTTCGTCTACCTCCTCACGGGGCACGGGCTGTGAGACTGCGTCTTCTCCTAGTGAGCCTGGCATTCGGCGCACTGCTCCTTGTCTCCACGGGCGCCGCAGATCCACCCCCCATTCGCGTCAGCGTCCCGCCGACAACGGAGGCGACGAGCCTAAGCGGCGCGAGCGTGACGTACAGCGTCAAAGCTTATGACACCTCCGACCCCGCCACTCCTCCGATCACCGCCACCTGCACGGGGGGAAGCGGGTCCGGGGATTTTCAAGTCACTGCAGATTTTCCGCTGGGCAATAACTCCGCACAGTGCACAGCCACACTCGGAGATGGCACATCCGTGACGCAAGATTTCACTGTCGCCGTCGTCGACACAACGCCACCGTCATTCGGATCAGCCCCGGACGTGACGGATTCGACGACAGACCCGACTGGAAAGATTGAGAGTTACTCCACGCCGACTGCCACTGACCTGGGCGAGTCGGTTACGGTCAACTGCAGTCCGGCGTCTGGAACGAAATTTGCGATCGGAACGACGCAAGTGGACTGTTCAGCGGATGACGGCAGGGGCAATACCGGCCATGTTTTCTTCAACGTGACCATCTCTCTTACCGACGATCAGCCGCCGACATTTTCGACGGTTCCTTCAAACTCAACGACAGAGGCCACCGGTCCGGGCGGCGCGGCCGTCAGTTGGACGATTGCGGCAACCGATAACGTCGATCCGAACCCGGCGATCAGCTGCGACCATGTGTCCGGCAGCACCTTTGCGATCGGCACCACCACCGTCAACTGCAGAGCGACAGACGCTAGCGGCAACTTCACCGACGCCCCGCCGTTCACTGTCACCGTGCAAGACACGACCCCGCCGGCCTTGACGCTTCCGGGCAATCAGAACGTCGAGACGGAGAACCCGAGCGGAAAAGCAGTCACGTACAGCGTGACTGCCTCTGACATCGTCTCGGGATCGATCGCGCCGAGTTGCAATCACTCCAGCGGAGACACCTTCCCCATCGGCACCACAGCCGTTCACTGCACCGCGACCGACGCACACAGTAATACCTCGTCGGGCGACTTCAACGTGACGGTCACACTGGTCGATCACACACCGCCTGTGCTCTCCGGATACGCAAACAAGACAGTCGAGGCCAACGGACCGGCAGGATCGGTGGTCAACTATCCGACTCCGACCGCCGTTGACGCGCTGGACGGACCGATCAGTGCGGTGACCTGTGCGCCCCTCTCGGGGTCGACGTTCCCGCTCGGAACAACAGCTGTCCATTGCAGCGCGACTGACTCCCATGGCAATGTCGGTCAAGCAACGTTCAACGTCACCGTCCGCGACACAACTCCTCCGAACCTCATCGTCCCGGCGGCGCGCAGCATCTACGCCACGACCCCGACCGGTATTCCCAACACGGTGTCCAGTGTCGTCTCGTTCCTCGGCGCTGCGTCGGCCACGGACATCGTCGACGGGTCCCCGGCGGTGACGAACAACGCGCCATCGTTTCTTCCTGTCGGCGACCTGACGATCACCTTCGGAGCTCGCGACTCGAGCGGGAACTGGACGTACAAGGACGTCACGCTCATCGTGCTGCCACAACCGCCGCCCGGAACGCCACCACTGCCGATTCCCCCGAAGCCGACGATCCCGGCCCAGCCGACGAACGTCACCGTCACGCCGCTCGACGGCGCTGTGCGCATCCGTTGGAATGCAGGCGGCCGAGAGGTGATGATCACGAGATCGTCTAGCACCACCCGCTCGCTCAGCGCGATCGGCGACGAGCGCGTCGTCTATACCGGCACCGGATCGAGCTACACGGACCGTGGCCTCACGAACGGCGTCGAGTATCGCTACGTCGTCGAGGCCGTCGACGCCGCCGGTAACCATTCAGCAGGCGTCGCAGCCGTCATCGTCCCGAGGCGGAACCTGCTCAAGGCGCCCAAGGACGGCGCGAAGCTGCGCAAGGCGCCGAAGCTCACCTGGGTCGCGGATGCCGAGGCGCAGTACTACAACGCCCAGCTGCTGCTGAAGGGCAAGAAGGTCCTGAGCGTCTGGCCCGTCCGACCCGGCTACACGCTCAAGAAGAGCTGGAAGTTCGAGGGCCGGAAGTACACGCTCAAGCCCGGTGTCTACACGTGGTTCGTGTGGCCCGGCTACGGCCCCCGCTCGGACGTCAACTACGGCAGCCTCATGGGCTCCCGCACCTTCCAGATCGTCCGCTAATTACTCGCCCCCCGTCTCGATGATCAGCCCCAGGCCCGCGAGGACGAGGGCGGCGATGACGAGCAAGATGATGAACAGTCGCTTCTTCATGTCCTGACTCTTGACTACAGGACGCGCGAAGTCGTTGCGGGTTTCCCTACCTCCGAGGGCGGCCTGCCTGTGAAAGCTCGACCTTGCCCTCCGCCTTCTCGATCTTCTCGACGAGCACCTTGATCGAATCCCCGAGGCGATACGTGCCGCCGCCGCGCCGGCCGGCCATCGCCGTCCCCAGCTCGTTGAGCTCGAAATAGTCCCCCGCGAGTCGTCTCGCCGGGAGATAGCCCTCGAAGACGTCGCCGAACCGGATGAAGAGGCCGGACGCGATCATCCCGACGATCTCGCCCTCGAAGGGGTCGTCCCAGCCGCGCTCATAGAGCGTCGCCTCGAGGAGCCAAGACAGGCAGAGGTCATCGGCAAGGTGCTCGACCTGGGCCGCCTCCCGCTCCCGCGCCGACGTGTGCTCGGCGAGGCCCTCGAGGTCCGCCGGCGGCGGATCGTCGGACAGCCCGAGCTCTCGCAGCAGCGCGCGGTGCACGACGAGATCCGGATAGCGCCGGATCGGGGAGGTGAAGTGACAGTAGGCGGGGCTCGCGAGCCCCGAATGCCCCAGGTTCTCGGGGTGGTAGCGGGCCTGCTTGAGCGAACGAAGAACGAGTGAAGGAAAGGCTTCGCGCCCGCGGCCGGAGCGTTCGACGTAATCCGACACGCGCTCGCTCACCTCTCCGGCCAATGCCGCCGCGGTTGCAGGCGAGAGCTGTTTCGGTGCAGGCGGTGTCGGCACGCCGAGATCGGCGAGCTTCCTGAGCAGCAGCTCGATCGCCTGCGGGTCCGGGCGTTCGTGAACGCGGTAGAGCGCCGGGCGCCTGCGCCCGGAGAGCAGATCGGCAACGGCCTCGTTCGCGGCGATCATCAGCTCCTCGATCAGACGATGCGCGGTCGGCTCGGTCTCCTTCCAGGCGCGGGCCACGCCGCCCTTGCCGTCGAACTCGAAGTTGATCTCCGGCGTCTCGATGCGAAGTGCGCCGCGCGCGAAACGGCGGTCGCGCATCGCGGCGGTGAGTCGATCGGTGAGCTCGAGCGCCGCGACGATGTCCGGTGCCGCCTCGCGCCGTTCGGCTTCTCCATAGGTGAGCCGCGCGCGGCTGCGGATGATCGAGCGGTAGAACTTCGGCTCGCCGTTCGGCGGCATCTCGACGGTGAGACAGAGACGGTCTTCGTCCGGCCGCAGGCTGCAGCGGTTCTCGGACAACTCCGGCGGCAACATCGGCGCAACCCGGCCGGGGACGTAGGTCGAGAACGCGCGCTCGGCTGCGCCACGATCGAGCGGCACTCCGGGCGGCAAGTAGGCCGACACGTCCGCGATGTGGACCCACCAACGGAACCCGTCCGCTTCCTGTTGGACGGAGATCGCGTCGTCGAAGTCCTTGGCGGTGTCGGGGTCGATCGTGAAGCACAGTTGCTCGCGGAGATCGACGCGATCGGACAGATCGGGCTCGGGTGCCTCGTAAGGCTCGAACTCCATGCGAACTCCCGAATGGACGAGCAGGCCTTCGAGCACGACCTGGATGTCCTTCGCCTTGCCGAGCTTTCGCTCGACCCGTGCGCGGCCTCGGCCCGTACGGACGACGACGAGGTCTCCGGGCCGGATGTCGCCGCTGCCTTTCCGGTCGATCGTGACCGGAACGTTCGGGACGAAGTACGGCTCGCCGACGAACAGCTTGCCGCGCTTGTCGACCTCGACGACTAGGAGGTCGCTCAGTTAGACCTGCAGGAACCGGCGGATCGTGAAACCGGAACCGGCTGCCCCGAGCAGCAGTCCCGTGCCGAGCAGGATCAGCGCGTTGAGCGAGAACGCGATCGCGTTCACGTCGCTGCCGGCCTTGAGCGGACCGCTGTGCAGCAGGGAAGGCAGCGCGATCTCCTTGCCGATGACGAGCAGAAGCACCGCGCCGAGAGCACCGAAGATTCCACACAGCAGTCCCTCGAGCATGAACGGCCCGCGCACGAACCAGTTCGTCGCGCCCACGAGCTTCATCACCTCGATCTCGCGGCGACGCGAGAAGATCGATAAGCGGATCGTGTTCGCGATCAGCAAGGTGGACGCCACCAGCAGCAGGGCGACGGCGATGATGAAGAAGACCTCGATCACGTGGGCGAGCTTGAGCACGCGATGCGTCGTCTGCTTGCCGTAGTCCACCTTGTCGATCCCGAGTGTGGGGCTCGGCTTGAACAGAGCCGCCACCTTCTCCACGTCCTCCCCACGCTTCGGAACGACAGTCAGCGCATTCGGAAACGGGTTCGTCGGCAGGCTACCGACCTCCTCGGGATGCTTCTGCTTCATGATCGCGAGCGCCTGCTCCTTCGAAACGAAGATGACGTCCTTAACGAGCGGGCTCGCAGTGGCGACTCGTGCCGTCTCGTTCATCTGCGCGACCGTCGCATCCTTGGCGCAGGTGGCGCTCGTGCAGTAGTAAACATGGACGACGAGCTCGCGCTTGACGTGGTTGCTCCAGGAGACGACCCACGTGCCGAACGCGATGAAGAGCCCGAGCAGGAACATGCCGATGAGCACCGTCACGGTTGCCGCCAGTGTCGTGGAGAGGTTCGCACCCAGCGAGCGCAGCGACTCCGTGAAGAGGAGCTTGAAACGTTCTATGACTCGTAGCCCCCTCGACGCTCGTCGCGCGCGAGCCGGCCGTCCTCCAGCGCGATCACTCGGCGGCGCATCTTGTCGACCATCTCCCGGTCGTGCGTCGCCATCAGGATCGTCGTGCCCGCCCTGTTGATCCGGTAGAGGAGCTGCATGATCCCGACGGAGGTGTCGGGATCGAGGTTCCCGGTCGGCTCGTCGCAGACGAGCAACGGCGGGTGGTTGACGAACGCGCGCGCGATCGACACGCGCTGCTGCTCGCCGCCGGAAAGCTCATCCGGGAGGGAGTTCATCTTGTGCGAGAGGCCGACCATGTTCATCACCTCGGGCACCTTGCGGCGGATGTTGTTGGCGCCTTCGCCCTGCACCTTGAGCGCGTAGGCAACGTTCTCGGCCGCGCTGCGGGTCGGGAGGAGCTTGAAGTCCTGGAAGACGCAGCCGACGTTGCGGCGGAGTTGTGGCACGTTGGAGCGGCGTAGTCGAGTCAGGTCGCGGCCGCCGACGAAGATCCGCCCGCGGGTTGGCTCGAGCTCCTTCAGGAGGAGGCGGATGATCGTCGACTTGCCCGAGCCGGAGGCGCCGACGACGAAGACGAACTCGCCCTTGTCGATCACGAACGAAACGTCCCGGAGAGCCGTCACGTCGTGCTCATAGACCTTCGTGACGGACTCGAGGACGATCATCGAGCTGGGGCTCGGGGCGGGTGCCTCGGTGGCCTGCGGCTCCGGGATCGTTCCCGCGGGGGTTTCCTCTGTCTGAAGGGTTACGTCCGACACCGGGTTCTGAAGGGGCGCGGGTTCCTGGGCGCGAACCGGCCTTGGGATTGCGGGCCAGTCTACCTGAGGGGTCAGACCACCTTTCCGGCTGCTCGCGCCAGCAAATAGGCGTGGATGAACGGGTCGAGGTTCCCGTCCAGGACGCCCTGGGCGTTTCCGACCTCGTACTCGGTCCGGTGGTCCTTGACCAGCTGGTACGGCTGGAGGACGTAGCTCCGGATCGGGTTGCCGCCGAAGCCCATGCTGACGACCCCTCGTTCCCGGGCGAGCTCTTGCTCCCGCTCCTCCTCGGCGAGCTCGGCCAGGCGGGACTTGAGGATGCGCATCGCGGTCTGCTTGTTCGCCGTCTGGGAGCGCTCGTTCTGGCACTGGACGACGACCCCGGTCGGCAGGTGCGTGATCCGGACCGCCGAGTCGGTCTTGTTCACGTGCTGGCCACCCGCGCCCTGCGCGCGATAGGTGTCGATCCGCAGATCACCCTCGTCGATCTCGAGGGCCGCGTCCTGCGCCAGGAGCGGAGCCGGGATCACCTGGGCGAACGACGTGTGGCGGCGATGCGCCTGGTCGAACGGGCTGAGGCGGACGAGCCGGTGCTTGCCTCGCTCGGCTCTCAGGATGCCGTACGCGTTCTCGCCCTCGACGGTGAACGTCGCGGATTTGAGGCCCGCCTCCTCACCCGGGCTCGCATCGATGACCTCCGTCTTGAAGCCGCGGTGATCGGCCCAGCGCTCGTACATTCGTAGGAGCATCTCGGTGAAGTCCTGCGCGTCGGTGCCGCCGACATCGGACTGCAGCGTGACGACCGCGTCGCCGGCGTCGTACTCGCCGCTGAAGAGCGCCTGTTCCTGTAGACGCTCGAGCTCCTGCCTGAGCGGCGCTATCGACGCGGCAATCTCCTCTTCCATCCCGCCGTCCATGGAGAAGAGCTCCTGCGCGTCTTCGTAGTCGCGTGTGAGTTGCTCGTAGCCGTCGAGCTTGCGCGCGACGCGCGAATGTTCCGTGGAGATCTTCGCCGCGCGTTCCTGGTCGTCCCAGAATCCGGGCTCGCCCATCCGCTGCTCGAGCTCCGCGCGGCGGGCGTTCAGCGCATCCGGGTCAAAGGTAATCACGGACCCAGGCCAGCTGGGTCCTGATCTCCTCGAGCTGTTGCTCGAGCGACTGTGCGCTTTCTTCGGTCACGCTTCGATGTTAGCCAACGCCCACGGACATGTCTGGGACTGTCCCCTCCATGTCCGAGCCAGCCGGATGTCGAAGAGAAGTCACACTCTCGGCGCGAACTCCATGTCGCAACGGAACGGTTGAGCCACGGCCCAAAGGGCCGTGGCAGGGGTCAGACCCAAAACGCCTACCGAATCGTCACGAGAGCGTGACGATTTTCGCCCGCGCCCGGGACCCGCGACTGTGACGCGTTGGCGCAGCGCTCGAAGGCGTCGCTTGAGACGCAGGAGTTACGCCGTCATGAAGGCCGGAAGCTAGGACCAGGCGCAGCCGGGCTTAGCTGGAGGCGTACTCATGCGAGCGCCGGCCGCGAAGCGCCCGTGCTCGCACGGACGAGAACAAGCGCCCAACATCAACACCGGCCTTTGCCCGCGCACGTTACGCGCGAAGCGCCGTACCTATAGCCGCGCGAAAGTGAAGCTTTCGCGCGGTTTCAGGCACCGTGGCACTTCTTGAACTTCTTGCCGCTGCCGCACCAGCACGGGTCGTTGCGGCCGACGTTCTCCTTCTCGGACTTGACGATCGGGCGCGGCGCTCCGGCGGTCGACGTCGTGCCGCCGCCCGACATCGCAAGGGTGGCGGTGGCGCCTGCGCCGCCGCCCGCGGCCGCGATCGCCTCCGCGCCCGCCAGCGACTCGTGCGCATACTGCAGACCGCCGCCGTTCATGCCCGAGGCTTCCTGTGCGCGCTGGAGCTCGTCGGCCTCCTCCGGAGCAAGCTGCGCGTGGAACAGCGTCACCACGACCTCTTCCCGGATCTGAGCCCCCAGCTCCTCGAACATGATGTGACCTTCGTGGCGGTACTCGACGAGCGGATCCTTCTGCGCCATCGCGCGTAGGTGAACGCCCTCGCGCAGGTAGTCCATCGAATCGAGGTGCTCGCGCCAGCGCTGGTCGACGACCTGCAGGATCACGAACCGCTCGAGCTCGCGCATCAGGTCGGGCGTCATGTCCTCTTCCTTCGCAGCGTAGGAGTCGCGCGCGTCCTCCTGGAACTCCTCGATGAGCGAGTCCCGGGAGACCTCGGCCATGTCCTCGCGTAGCTCGTCGACGGTGACCTCCGTGTCGTACAGCGCCGTCATCTGCTTCACGAGCCCCTCGAGATCCCACTCCTCCGCGTAGTCCTCCTCCGTGAAGTGCGCAACGGTGCTGGCGACCACCTCGTCGATCCACTCGCGCACCTGTTCGGACATGTCCTGGCCCTCGAGAACAGCGCGGCGCTGCTCGTAGATGACCATGCGCTGCGAGTTCATCACGTCGTCGTACTTGAGGACGTTCTTGCGCGCGACGAAGTTCTGCTCCTCGACCTTCTTCTGCGCGCCCTCGATCTGACTCGAGAGGATCTTCGCCTCCATCGGCTGGTCGTCGGGGATCTTGAACCGCTCCATGATCCGCTTGATGCGGTCGCCCGCGAACAGGCGGACGAGATCGTCTTCGCCGGAAAGGTAGAAACGCGACTCGCCGGGGTCGCCCTGACGGCCTGAACGGCCGCGCAGCTGGTTGTCGATCCGCCGCGCCTCGTGACGCTCGGTCGCCAAGACGTACAAGCCTCCGGCCTCCACCACACCCTGGCCCAGCTTGATGTCGACACCGCGGCCGGCCATGTTCGTCGCGATCGTGACCGCGCCCTTCTGACCTGCGTCCTTGATCGTCTCCGCCTCGCGCGCGTGCTCCTTCGCGTTGAGGACGTTGTGCGGGATCCCCTGGCGCGTCAGCAGCTGGCTCAGATACTCCGAAGTCTCGACCGCGATCGTGCCGACGAGCACGGGCTGCCCCTTCTCGTGGCGCTCTTTGATGTCGCGCATGACCGCCTGGAACTTCCCCTCCACCGACTTGAAGATGAGGTCGTTCTTGTCGTCGCGCATCACCTCGACATTGGTCGGAATCTCGACGACGTGGAGGTTGTAGATCTCGACGAACTCCTTCTCCTC
>DAITAW010000006.1:0-60672 GCA_036824055.1 Gaiellaceae bacterium
CTAGGCAGCCCGATCTTTCGACGCGGCCGTCAGGCCACGGAAGCTTGCTGCGACGCGCGCGACCGCTTCCTCGTAGCGCTTCTTCGGGACTTTCGCGCCGTAGCCGCTCTCTCGATGAGACTCGACGACGCGGTCGATGAACTCTCTCGCCTGCGCGTCCGCATCCGGCTGCTGGGCCACGGCCTTCAGTCTAGGTCACTCCAGAGACGGTCGATGATCAGCTCGGCGAACCAGGTGTACCAGTAGTTCTGGGTCAGCTTCCGCCCGGCCAGATACGTCCGCAGACGATCGGAGACCTCGAGAGCCGGCGTCAGCGTCGGAACGACGTCGTCGGGCCTGACCGCATTGCCCGAGCCGCGCACGAACTTGTTCGTGTACGCGTAGGCGTCCTTCGCCATCGCGGACCAGAGCTTGCGGTCCGCCTCGAAGAGCTCGACGAGCTCGGCGTCGCCCAGGCGCTTCAGCTTGTTGAGGCTCAGCGCCACAGGACCGCGCGCGCTGTCGTGACCGCGGCGGATGCCGTCGCGGCGAGCTCGATCGCAAACAGGACCGCAGCCACGTCCCGGAGCGCGCGGTGCGGCGAGAGCAGCCAGGCGAACGAAACGGCGACGGTTACGAGGCCGAGGAGGAACGCGCTCAGGATCCAGGCACCGGCCCGCCGAAATCCCGCCGTCGCCGCCGCGGGCGAATCGCCGGCGAACGACTGGAAGGCCGAGATCGAGACGCCGAGGAAGACCAGCAGGAGACCGGCGAGACCGGCCGCAGCCCCGAAAACGGCCGGAATGACACCCATCGTCTCACCGTAGCCAAGAGGTCGGAAGGCAGTTACAGTCGCCACATGCGACTGGGCAAGGACGGAAAGGTCGAGCTGATCAAGAAGGTCCCGCTGTTCTCGAAGCTCTCCAAGAAGGGGCTCGCAGAGGTCGCACACATCGCGGATGAGCTCGACCTCCCCAAGGGGAAGGTGATGGCCGAAGAAGGCGATCGCGGCCGCGAGTTCTTCGTGTTGCTCGAGGGTGAGGCGGACGTGACGAAAGGCGACAAGAGCATCAACACCATCCACGACGGGGACTTCTTCGGGGAGATCGCGCTGGTCACGAAGATGCCGCGCACGGCATCCGTCACCGCCACCAGCGACGTGCGCGTGCTCGTGATCACCGAACGGGACTTCAGCACGCTCCTGAAGCACTCGGACGAAGTCAGCCGCGGAGTCGCGGAGGCCCTGGCCGAGCGCATCGCCCCGGACTTACCGGTCTAACCGGCGGGAAGCAGGCGGGCCTTGGTGGCCTGATCTCTGGGAAGGCTTCGCGGTACGCTAACGACGCCGGGGTGCGCTGCGACGCGGCGCTGAGATCACACCCGTCGAACCTGCTCTGGTTAGCACCAGCGAAGGGAGCAAGCGCATGCGGGACACGCCACAGTGGGGAATCGAGCCGGTGCCGGAGCGCCTCCACGTGCTCGGCCTCCTCGACACGACGCTCCTCTGGACGAACCTCGGCGTCTCGCTGCTCGTGCTCGTTCTGCCGGCCTACTTCGATCTGCCGTTGCGGGACGCGCTCGCCGCGACCCTCGTCGGTGGCCTGATCGGGAACGCGATGCTCGCTGTCGCTGCGTTGATCGGCGCTGACGCACGCGTGCCCACGATGGTGCTGCAGCGCGCTCCGCTCGGGCGGCGCGGCTCGTATCTTCCGACCGCGCTGAACGTGCTTCAGTGCCTCGGCTGGGCGATCTTCGAGCTGATCGTGATCGCGACGGCTGCCGGGCTCCTGTGCGACAAGCTCTTCGGCTTCAAGGGCGTGTGGCTCTGGAAACTGGTCTTCGGGGCGGTGGCCGGTGTGCTCGCGCTGCTCGGTCCCGTCGGATTCGTGCGGCGCTTCGTGCGCAAGTTCGCCATCTGGGCAGTGCTCGCTTCGCTGATCTATCTCGCCTGGTGGATCGTCCACGGCGGTCACGTTCATCGCATCTGGTCAGAGGGCGGACACAAGGGGTCGTTCTGGTTGGCCGTCGACACGGTCGTCGCGGTCACGGTCTCGTGGGCGCCGCTCGTGGCCGACTACACGCGTTTTTCGCGCGATCGGCGCAGCGCGTTCTTCGGCGTCGGCATCGGCTATCTCCTGCCGACGCTCTTCCAATTCGGGTTCGGCTCGATCCTCGTCCTGTCGCGCAATGTGGATCCGAATCGTCCCGAGTTGATCCTGATCGCGATCGCCGGCGGCGGCCTCGCGGCTGCGCTCGCGTTGCTCGCGCTGACCGTCGACGAGACGGACGAGGCGTTCGCCAACGTGTACTCCGCCGCTGTCTCGACGCAGAACCTGTTCCCCGGGATCTCTCAGCGCGTGCTGGTTCTCGGGGCGTCGGTGGTCGCGACCGGCGGCGCGCTCGCGATCGACATGCGCAGCTACCAGCGCTTCCTGCTGTTGCTCGGCGCCGTGTTCGTTCCCCTCCTCGGCGTGCTCGTCGCCGATTGGCTGCTCGCCGGCGCTCATTACACTCGGAGTCACTTCTTCGAGGGACCCGCTTTCCGGCCGGGCAACATCGTCGCATGGCTCGCGGGCTTCGTCGCATACGAGTGGCTCTACCAGCCCGCAGATCTCGGCTTCTGGAGCAGGTGGATCGGCCATCTGCCGACGCCGTCGTACCAGATCGGCGCCTCGGTGCCGAGCTTCGCGGTCGCCTTCCTGCTGGCAGCCGTGGCCGTGACGCTAGGCTCGTCGCGTGCCGCCGCTCGCGCTCGTCGGGAACCTCTCCCGGGACGTCGTTGACGGCGGCCCGCCGCGTATCGGCGGCGCGCCGTACTACGCGGCGCGTGCCTGGCGCGTGCTCGGCACGCGCGGGACGATCTTCACGCGGAGCGGTCCCGAGGACCGCCGCGCGTACGTCCGGCATCTGACTGCACTCGGCTTGCCGGTCGTCTCCCTCGAGGGGACGGCGACGACCTCGTTCTCCTTCCACTACGAGGGCGACACGCGGATCATGACCGTCGACCAACCGGGAGACACGTGGACGCCCGAGGATGCACGCGTCGTTCCGGCTGGAGGTTGGATCCACGTCGCTCCCTTGCTGCGCTCGGACTTCCCGGCCGAGACACTCGCCGCGCTCGCGCGGGGTCGCCACCTCTCCTTCGACGGCCAGGGCCTGGTGCGCGCCGCCGAGACCGGGCCGTTGCGACTCGATGCCGACTTCGATCCGGCGATGCTCGAGCACGTGCAGATCCTCAAGCTGGCGGAGGAGGAAGCGGAGGTGGTCGGCGAGATCGAAGCGCTTGGCGTTCCCGAGGTGCTGGTCACGTTCGGCGAACGCGGGTCGTGCGTGTACCACGACGGCCGTGCGGTGGACGTCGGGGCGTGGCCGGTGGCGGTCGACCCGACTGGTTCGGGCGACGCCTTCTGCGCTGCCTACCTCGCCGGGAGATCCCAGGGGCTGGCTCCGGTGGCGGCGGCACGCCAGGCAACCGGCGTCGTCGGCGCTCTGCTGACCGGAAGAGTGACGTGAACGCGGCCGTCCGGACGGCATCCGGGACGTACGTCGTCGACGTGGAGGCCGAGGAGGTGCTCGGCGCCGGCGACGAGTTCGAGTCGCGGCGGGTCACCGTGGAGCTGCCGCGTGTCGTCGCGGCGGCCGCGACGGGTGCCACCGTCGTCGCGGTCGTCGACCGGCGCCCGCCGCTCGCGATCTCGAACGATGCGGGCCGCACGTGGCGGGAAGCGGGCGGCGGCCTGCCCGCCGGCTTCGCCGTGGCAATCGACGAGGACAATCCGGACGTGATGCTCTTTGCGGGACGAAGCCGCCTCTACCTGTCCGAGAACGGCGGCATCTTCTGGCGCGCACTCGTGCCGGAGCTTCCCGAGATCGAAGCGGTGACTTTCCTGCCGAGCGAAAGCTGACGCTTTCGCTCGGGAATTGAGTACGGCGCTTCGCGCTGAACGCGTGCGGGCCAAGCCCGCACACTCTTGTTGGTGTGTGCGCTGGGCGGTTGTTCCCTTCCGTGCGCGCACGGGCGCTGACGCGTCCGCGCCCGCATCAGTTCGCCTCCAGCTAAGCCCGGCTCCGCCTGGTCTTAGCTTCCGGCCTTGGCCGTTCAGCTGGACGCGCGTTCACCGGCACCGCGAAAGCGAAGCTTTCGGGCGGCTTAAAACCGGAACTCGCCGCGCGCCACGACGACTGCGGCGCCGCCGACCTCGACGCGGTCGATCTGCTCCGCCGAGCCGTCCACTCGCACGTAGAGCGTCGACGGGCGACCGATTTCCACGCCCTGCGAGACCTCGACCTCCTCGCCGAAGCCGATGCGGCCGTGACGGACGAGGTGCACGCCGAGCGGGCCGCACGCCGAGCCCGTCGCTGGATCTTCCGCGACACCGCTCGCGGGCGCGAACATCCGTGTCTTCCAGCGCGTCCCCGAGCCGGCGAAGCAGTTCACGCCGAGGCTGGTCAAACGCGCAAGCGCACCGAAGTCCGGCTCGAGCGCAGCGACCTCGGCTTCACTGCCGAGCTCCAGGAAGACGTGATGCGGTCCGAGGTCATAGGTCTCGACCGGAAGTTGCGAGCGCACACCGAGCAACTCCTGCAGCTCCTCCGCCTGCTCGAACGGCTCCCAGTTCGGGATCGGCTGCTGCATCCTGCCGAACACGATGCTCGCGCCCTCGCGTTCGAGCGTCACCGGGATGATCCCCGCGCCGGTCTCCAGACGGATCTCGCCGAGCTGAAGCGGCATCCCGAGCACGAACGCCGACCCGAGCACGGGATGCCCCGCAAAGGGCAGCTCGGCCGCGGGCGTGAAGATTCGAATCCGCGCGTGGCCCCCCTGCTCGGGCGGCAGGACGAACACCGTCTCGGAAAAGTTCATCTCTAGCGCGAGCTTCTGCATCGTTTCGTCGTCGACCTCGCGCCCGTCCGTGAAGACGGCGAGCTGGTTTCCGGTCAGCGGGACGTCGGTGAAGACGTCGGCAACGACATAGCGCAGAGTGAGCACAGTCCAATCCTCTACCATGCTCGGGTGACCCGGCGGCCGTGAGCGCGATCTCCGTCCGCGACCTCAGCAAGTCGTACGGCTCCTACGAGGCTCTTCGCGGGATCAGCTTCGAGATCGCGGAGGGCGAGGTCTTCGGCCTGCTCGGCCCGAACGGCGCCGGGAAGACGACGACGATCGAGATCCTCGAGGGCTACCGCACGCGCGACGCAGGTGACGTCGACGTCCTCGGCTTCGACCCCGAACGTGCCAAGTCCGCGTTTCGAGAACGCATCGGCGTCGTGCTGCAGCAGTCACAGCTCTGGCCGAATCTGACGGTCGCCGAGACGCACCGGATGTTCGCCGGCTACTACGAGCACCCGCGCAACGTGAACGAGGTGATCTCGCTCGTCGGGCTGGACGAGAAGCGCGACGCGCGCGTGAAGACGCTCTCAGGAGGGCAGAGGCGACGTCTCGACCTCGGCGTCGCGCTCGTCGGAGATCCCGATCTCGTCTTCCTCGACGAGCCCACGACGGGCTTCGATCCCGCAGCGCGACGTGCGGCGTGGGACATGATCCGCTCGCTGCGTTCGCTGGGCAAGACGATCCTGCTGACGACGCATTACCTCGATGAGGCGGAGAAGCTCGCCGACCGCCTCGCCGTCCTACGCGAAGGCGTGATCATTCGCGAAGGCACACCCTCGGAGTTGACGGGCGGCTCGAGCGAGACCGAGATCCGCTACCGCAAGGATGGGCACGAGGTCGTGCTCACCACGACGGAGCCCACCAGGCTCTTGCAGGAGTTGACCGCCGAGGCACTGGCCGAGGGGCGAGAGCTGGAAGGCCTCTCGGTGCGCCGGCCGACGCTGGAAGACGTCTACCTCTCGCTGACCGCGGACCGGGAATGAGGCTGCTCAGGCATCAGCTGAGGTGGGAGCAGCGGCTCTTCTGGCGCAGCCGCGAGTCTGCGGTGTTCGTGTTCCTCTTCCCCATCCTGCTCTTCACGCTGCTGACCGCGGTCTACAACGGCCACATCTACGGCCACCCTGCATCGTGGGCATTGCTCGCCGGAATGATCGGCTACGGCGCGGCGAACACGGCGTTCGCCGGGCTCGCGATCACGCTCGTCTCTCGCCGCGAAATCGGCATCCTGAAGCGCATCCGCGCCACGCCGCTTCCGCCGGCTGTGTACCTCGCCGCGGTCCTCCTCTCGATCATGACCGTATTTGCAATTCAGGTGGCGTCGCTCTTCGCGCTCGGCCGGCTCTTGAAGTCGACGCCGTGGCCGAGCCACCTGCTCTCACTCGTTCTCGCACTCGCCCTCGGAGCGGCGGCGTTCGCGGCCCTCGGCCTCGCGATCACCGGGTTCATCCGCTCGCTCGAAGGCTCCTCGGCGGTCCTGAACGTGATCGTGCTGCCGATGGCCTTCCTCACCGGATCCTTCGGCCCGACGCGCCACTATCCGAAGGTGCTCCGCGCAATCGGTGACGTCCTCCCGCTCAAATACCTGCTCGACCTGATCAACGGCATCTACCTCCACGGCCAGCAGCTCTGGGACAAGCCGGTGGCCGTAGCGGTGCTGGGCGGTTGGGGCCTCTTCGGCATGGCTGTTGCATTGCGCACTTTCCGCTGGGTCCCACGAGAGGGTTAAGCCTCGGCAGAGTCGGCTATACGAGTTGTAATGCAGATCGAGAACGTCATCGCATTCGCCGTCGAGCAGGAGCCCGCCGGCCTCGAGATCCGGGTCAACTTCGGCGTCTTCGCAGGCCGCGACGCAACCTCGGCCGAGCTCGAAGACCTCGGCAAGCTGCTCGTGCCCGAAGCCGGCGAGATCTCGATCGTCGGCGAACAGCGCCACGAGATGTCGGAGGACGCCGAGGTCGTGCTGCATCAGGTCCGTGTCTCTCTCTCACCGGAGCTGGTTCCGGACGATCGCCGGGACCGAACGGAGCTGTGCGAGCGTCTGGTCACCCTGGCGGAGATCTGGGCACGTCAGTGCATCAACGAGCGCCGCGCGGAGATCGCCGACCCCTAGAACGTCACCGCGCGCGAGCAGCACGCAGCGCGAGCCCGGCCACGCGTCTCGGCCGACCTGCCTTCGCAATCACGTCGTCGAGCGCGGCGGCGAATTCCTCGAGGTCTTGCTCGGAGACGACGAGGGGAGGCAGACCTTTCAGCACCGGCATGTCGTGACCCGCGACCTGGCTCAAGATGTGGTGCTCCGTGAAGAGCGGGACGACGACGAGTTGTGCGAAGAGGCCTGCCTGCATCCGCTCCAGCACGCGCCACGCCAGGCTGCCGCTTTCCGGCTCGCCGAATTCCATCGCCCACATCAGTCCGAGACCCCGCACTTCCTTCACGGCGTCGTGCTCATCGACGAGCGGCCGCGTCAGCTCGAGCAACCGCCGCCCCAGCCGCTCGGACCGCTCGACGAGCTGCGCGTCGTCCAGTTCGCGCAACGTCGCCAGCCCGGCTGCCATCGCCAGGTCGTTTGGCGCAAACGTCGAGCCGTGGCTCACCGAATGCTCGAGCGAATCGAAGACTCCGTCGTAGACGTCTTGCGCCATCAGCAGCGCGCCGACCGGCACATAGCCGCCCGACAGCGATTTCGCAACGGTCACCAGATCGGGCTCGAGTCCCCAGTGCTCGAAGGCGAACAGCTTGCCGGTGCGGCCGAAGCCCGTTTGCACCTCGTCGACGGCGAAGAGCGTCCCGTAGCGGCGGCAGAGCTCCTGCGCACCAGGGAGATAGCCGTCCGGCGGCAGGTTCACGCCCTTCCCCTGGATCGGTTCGACGAGGAACAGCGCAACGTCTTCGCTGCGGAGCTCACGCTCGAGCGCGTCCAGATCGCCGAACGGGACTTGCGCGAACCCCGGCAGCAACGGCCCGAAGCGTTCGATGAAATGCGGATCGCCGCTCGCCGAGAGCGAACCAAGTGTCAGCCCGTGAAATGCGTGGCAGGTCGAGATCACACGTGAGCGCCGCGTCGCGGCGCGGCCGAGCTTGAGCGCCGCCTCGACCGCCTCGGTCCCGGAGCTGGTGAAGAGCACGCGCTCGAGTCTCGCCGGCGTGCGCTTCAGCAACTCCTCGGCGAGCAAACCGGGCAGAAGCGACACGCCGAGCTGGACCGAGCCTGGAGTGTCGAGCTCGAGCGTCTCGATCAGCGCAGCGCGGACACGCGAGTTGTTCCGCCCCACGTTGAACATCCCGAAGCCGCCGAGCAGATCGAGATACCGATTGCCGTCGGAGTCGTAGAGGTACTGGCCCTCCGCACGCGACCAGCCGCGATCGAAGCCGATCGTCTTCAGCACGCGCATGAACTGCGGATTGATCGTCCGTGCGTAGAGCTCGTATTCCTCTCCCGCACGCGCTTCGAGTAGCTCGCGGATCACCGGCGGAGCGTATCGCCCCGTCAACGACGAGAGCCCCGCAGTTGCGGGGCTCTCGGATCGAAACGTTCTGGCTGGGCTGCTACTTGCTGTGGCCCTTGCCGCCGCCGTGACTCTTTCCGGCCTTCTTTCCGGTGTGACCGGAGTTGCCGTGACCGGAGGAACCGGTGGTGTGGGTCGTGACGTGGGTGTTGGGCTTCTTGCCATGGCCCGTTGTGGTCGTGGTCGTGTTGGCGGTCGTGGTCGTCGTCTGCGTCGTCGTCGCGGTCGAGTTCGTCCCCGCGGTCGCGGTGCAGGCGCCCACAGTGTCGCCGTGGTTTACATGAGCCGGGACGGCCGGTGCGGCGATGTTGATGGTGTGCTCGCCGCCGTTGCCCGTGTGATGGCAGACGTCCATCTTCACCTGAGCGGTGCCGGAATCGCCGGTGCCGTTGTCGCCGGTCGTGCTCGTCGTCAACGGCGTCGTCGTCGAGGTCGTGCTGAGAGTCGTCGAGGACTGCGTGCCGTTGTCCTCAGACTGCGATTCGAGATCGCTTCCTTGCGAATCCTGGTCGTCCCCGGACTGGCTCCCTTGGTCGCCGGTCGTCGACGTCGAGGTCGTCTGGGACTGGGTGGTGCTCGTCGTGGCCGTGGTCGGAGTGGAACTCGTCGTGATCTGCGCAAGTCCGACGCCTGCAGCGGCGGCGAACGCGAGACCCACGAGCGCGCCGACCAGGGAACGGCGGGTGATGCTGCTTAGTCGCTTACGCACTTTGGAATCCCTTCAACGTGGGGTGAGTTGCGGCCTACGGTTGTTCAGTCGCCATCCCCGGGCGAAACTTGCGTCCCGCTCCCTCGTCCGAGGGAGGCCGCTAGTGGCTGCCCGCGGCTCCCCCATCTTCCTCCGGGCTGGTTTGCGGGCTCCCGAGCACCTCTGTCACCCACTTGGGGTGGTGGCGCCAGGCCCACCGCACCTCGACGTCGCCCCGCACGATCCCGCGGAGTGAATGTCGCGTTCGTGGATAGATCAGCGAGAGATACAGATGTCCGGTCAGCAGGACGAGCGAGATCCACATCAAGCCGTCGTGCAGGACGATCGTCCCCGCAAACCGGAAACGTGTGTCGCGCTCGCCGTACCAGAGCAGGAGGCCCGAGATCGCGAAGAGAACTGCGAAGGCAGCAGTCACCGCTGCATTGAGTTTTTGGCCTGCGTTGAAGCGGCCCTGCTTCGCCGGGTAGCGGCGCAACCACAGACGGTCGTCGCGATCGAAACCGTCGAGGTCGTGCAGCGTGCGACGCAGACCCTTGCGGTCGCCGAAGACGACGACCGCGAGGAGAGCCAGAGCCCAGGCGATCGCCGTGTAGAGATGGACGTCTTTGACGAAGGCACGGTTCCCGATCGCTGCGAGGGAAGGCAAATACAAGATGAGCCCCGAGCCGAGCAGAACGAAGAATGCGGCCGCGTGTATCCAGTGCACGGCACGCTCGCTGCGCGAGAAACGGCTCAGGTACATCTCGCCGCCACCTTCAGGCACTGTGGCCGATCCAGGCGTTGCGGTCGTAGCCGCGGTTCTCCCAGTAGCCGTCGAACGGCTGGTCGAGCAGCGTGATGTGGTTCAACCACTTGACTCCCTTGTAGCCGTACATCTCCGGGATCACCACGCGCGCCGGCGCGCCGTGCGGTCGGGTCAGCGGTGCGCCACCCATCTCGTAAGCAACCATCGCGTCGCGGAGGTACGCCTGATCCATCGTCAGCGAGTCGCTGTATGCACCATCCGCCGAGAAGAACCCCACGGCCTGCGCCGCCGGCAATGGCCGAGCGACTGCAAGGAGATCGTGGAAACGCACACCGCTCCACCGCACGTTCGAGACCGACCAGCCGGTGACGCAGTGGAAATCCGTCACCTGCTCGGAGCGGGGCAGCGCCCGGAGATCGGCGTAGCTCAGCTCGACAGGCTGCTCGACGAGACCATCGATCTTGAGCCTCCACGTGGCCGGGTCGAAGTGCGGCATCGACGTGACGCTGTAGATGCGCCACCCCGAACGAACGAGATCCGCGAGCGGCGGCGGAAGCACGCCTGCGACCGGAAGCAGGACGTCGCGCGCAACGCTCCAAACGGCCGGGCCCCAGACGAGAGAGCTGACACCGCCCGCGACCAGCGTGAGAAAGGTCCTGCGCCCGTACGGGCGCGAGTCATCGGAGGCTGGGTGTTCGATCTCCACAGTCTTCCGACATCGACCGACGCCGTTCATTACAGGAGGCGCGCCATTTCCAGCCGAAGGTCAGATCTGGGGACATCAGCCGCGCCGGTGTCCGTTGGCCTCGACCGGTCTCGCAGCTGCCTTCTTTCGCCGGCTTGACGAACGGAAGCGCGGCTTCGGGATTTGACCTTCGATCCACAGGGCTGCCAGGGCGACGCGTGCAAGCCCGAGCCCGCTTTCGTACATGAGATACCGGGGCTCCCAGCGCGGGAAGAACTTGGCAGTGAAGCGATACAGCCGTTCGATTTGAAAGACGGCATCTGCCCAGCCGAGTCCCCGCCGGAAGAGTCGCTGCGCCCGCCCCTTCGGGCTGTGGATGAACCGTGCAAAGGCGGCGAAGTTGAGCGACACCTCGTCGATGCCCTGCGCACGCAGCAGGTCGATTGCGTTTGCGACCATGAACTCGGTCAGGCCGTTCGGCGTTTCAGGGTCACGACGCATGAGCGAGAGCGAAACGGCTGCACGGCCATAGCTGGGAACGAAATGCAGGAACCCCCGTATCTGCGCTTCTCCATCGAGCGCGACCAGCACGAGCGTGTCCGCGTGCTCGTCGATTCTCAGCGAGTCGAGCGCCATCGAAAATCCTCTTTCCCCTTCGCGCCCACGCCAGGCGGCCGAAACTCGCTCGAGCGCGGCCGCCGACTCGCTGTCGAGGTCGGACACGCGGACCAACCGCGACGTGTAGCCCGCCTTCTCCAGGCGCGAGACCGATTGGCGAACCTTGCGGATTGGGCGTCCTTCGAGTGTGAACGCGGCGGTATCGACGATCGCTTCATCACCGATGTAGAACGAGCGCAGGCCGAGTTGCTCGAAGTGTGGCTTCAGCGTTTCTCCGACGCCGATCGCCGCCACTCGCAGACCCCGGCGTTCAGCGAAAGCGCCGAGTTGCTCGAGGAGCTCGGGAATCGCTTCAGTTGGGCCGATCGGGTCCCCGGAGACGAGCAGCACGCCGGTCTCGACCCGGTACCCGAGGAAAGCGCGGCGATCGTGCGTGAAGAGGTAGTGCTTGTCTCGCCGAAGCTTGAAGTAGGCGAGGGTGTCCGAGCCGTGTCTACGCACCAGCTCGCGTGCTGCCCGGCGAGCCTCGGCGTCAGGAAGGTCACGCGGAGCCGCGAGCGGCCGAAAAACGAGGTATGCGACCACCGCAACCGTGGAAACTCCGACCAGGCCCACGGCCAGGTCGAGCCTGCCCAGTTCGTCGTGAAAGGACAGAGGTCCCGACTGCCAGAGAAGGAGGTCTCCGGTTTCTCGCGCCAACCTGGAGAAGGACGCGCCGTGACCGGCAATCAGAACGAGCACGAAAGACAGGAGCACGCCCGCCGCAGCGACGAAGGGCGCGCGCAGAAGCGCCGCGCGTCGGTTGAGCGGCTCATGGTCGACGTAGAACGATCCACGGCCGAGCCAGAGGATCGCCGCGACTGCGAGATCGCCGGCCGCCTCCTCGAAGTCGAGCCCCTTGAAGAGGTTGAGCACTGCGAGGGCGAGCAGAAGCAGAACTGCCAGCTGGAGGGCGCGGAGGTGACGGCGATAGAGGTAGTACGCACTGACAAAGAGCACGATCGAAACCGGGATCGCCAGAGCGTGAAAGACGCGCAGCTCCTGCACCGACCCGATCTGCAGCAGCAGATGTCCGCGCCAGCTCACGTTCGGTGTCAGTGCTGAGAGCAGATCGACGAGCGCGATCGCAGCCGCGGCCACGGCAGCCAGCAAAGGGAGCGGATCTGCACGCCGAAACCGACGCAGCGCGAATGGTCGACGATGAAGTCCCAGCCTCCACGCCGACGTGTCACGGCGTCGCGGTGTGAGATCACGCCAGTCCTTCGCGATCAACCACAACCCGACGACCGCCGCGAGACCCGTCGGGAGGGAGTCGTGCACATGCCCGGCGGCCGCGCCTAGAGCTAGCAGCAAAAGCACAAGTGCGCCGACATGCCAGTCGTGCCAACGCACACCGAGTAGAAAGACTCTCGGCCCTAATTGATGCCGTTCGATTCTGACGAGCTTGCGTCGAAAGACAGGCGTTCCCTTCTTAGGCATCGAGTCGCCGTCCTACGGCCGGATGGCCGTTCACCTGGCCACTACGCGGTAGCCGGCGATGCCCGAAGCGAGACAGGAGTCATGCATTGGTAGGCGTGCGCCCATACTGTGTATCAGTCGTCTCATAAGCCGCACGACTTGAACGGTTCGGGTGAGTGTTCGTCGGGACGCGGCTTCGGGCCACTCGAGGGAAATATCCGGCTGACGGTAAGCGTTCCTCCAATAGTGACCACGCTCGAACTCGAGACGCGGGCCCGCTCTCCGCGCTGGAGGCCGGCTCCCTGGATCGTCCCGCTCTTTGCGCTCTCCGGGATCGTTCTCGTGCCCTGGACCGTTTTCCTCGTGCGCAGCCTGCCGTCGACCCACGCGGCAGCGCATTGGGATATCGCCTGGGCTGGTTTCGACATCGGCCTCGCGCTCCTTCTCCTCGGAGTGGCGGTCGCCGGTTGGCGCCGGTCGGCGTGGCTCGAAGGGACCGCGACCGCCGCAGCCGCCCTGCTCGTCGTCGACGCCTGGTTCGACATGATGACGTCCTCGACCCACCTCGAGCTCGCCATTGCGGTCGGCGAGGCCGTGCTGATCGAGCTACCGCTCGCCGCGCTCTGCTACTTGCTCGCCCGCGACGCCGAGCACGTGCTGCGCCGTCGAACGACTTCAGGGAGTCCGTAGGTCCAGCGGCTCGTACTCGTCCGGCTCGGGAGGCGGCCCACCCTGTGCCATGGCTTCGCCCATGACCTCCATGATCGCCGGCATCAATCGGGACTCGCGGAACGCATCGAACTGGCCACGCGATTCCCACCCGTCGACAACCTGGATGTGGTCGCCCTTCACGAAGCCGGTGTGGAAAACGAGTCCGTCAGGAGCGCCTCCCTGGGACTCGACGATTTCGTTGACGCGCGCATACTGATCCGCCGTCACGTCGGCGGGAAGGTCGTTCACGATGATGATTGCCATGGTTGTTCCTTTCGGCTGCGGATTCGCCCCGCGATCGGGCGCGGCCCTACCTTAACCACTGTGCTAGCGCGCAAGGCGACACGCCTGCGCTAGTGTCGCGCTGTCGGTGAGCCTGTTGCTGCATCGGCAGGCGCCCTTCATCCGTCGAGCTCGGCGCATCGCTGCGCGAAGGGGCACCGGATTGGGCGTCACCTGCGCGCTCTCGGCGCTGGTCGTCTGCGTCCTCGTGGGCCCCCACGTGCTCGTCCATCCGTCGACGACGGCTGTGGGCCTCAATCCGGCTTCCGATTTCCAGGTCATGACCTGGTCGCTCGAGTGGTGGCCTTGGGCTATTGGTCACGGCGTCAACCTGCTGCATACGTACCTCCTCTGGCCGCCGGAGGGTTTCTCGACGCTCTGGATGACGACGATTCCCGTGCCCGCGCTCTTGGCAGCTCCGGTGACGCTCACGGCCGGACCGTTGGTCGCCTACAACTTCCTGATCCTTCTCTCCGTCGTGCTCGCGGCCGGCGCGGCGTACTTGCTCTGCCGTGAGCTGACGGGCCGGCTCGTACCGTCGCTCGCCGGGGGCCTGTTGTTCGGGCTGTCTCCGTACATGCTCGGACACATGCTCTCGCAGCATCTGGATCTCACATTCGTGTTTCCCATACCACTGCTCGCGCTGCTGGTCGTACGCTACGTTCGCGGTCGCGCGAGTGGTCGCCGATTCGTCATCGGCTTCGCGCTGTTGCTGCTCGTGGAGCTCGGTTCGTCGTTCGAGCTCTTCGTCGATCTGACGCTCATCGCCGCGGTCGGCCTGGCGCTGGCGCTCCTCGGCAGAAAGTGGCGGCCGGCACTCATTCGAGTGAGTGCTCTCGTCGGCCTGGCCTACGCGGTCTGCCTGCCGATCCTCGCGCCGATCGCCGTGGTCGCGCTCTCCGGTCAGCACGCTCCGCTGCGCTACTCCCCCGCCGACTTTTCGATCGACCTCTTCAACGTCGCGATTCCGACCCCGACGCTCTTCTCGGGAGGCTTCGAGCCTGTGCGCGCCGTCTCGCAGCACTTCGTCAGCAACGTGGGAGAGCAAAACGGCTACCTCGGAATCCCGCTGCTCGTCGTCGCTGCACTTGCAGTACGAGCCGAGTGGCGACGCGGGGCCTGGCTTGCCGGTGGAGTGCTGCTGGTCAGCCTGCTGCTCTCCTTCGGCCCCACGCTGACGGTCGAAGGCCGGCCACTCCTGATCATCCCGGTCGCGGTTTCGCGGCTTCCCGTCGTCAGCGATGCTTTGCCCGCGCGGCTGTCGGTGTTCAGCGCACTCGCGGCCGCCTGCCTCTGTGCGCTCTGGTTTGCACGTCCACGGACACGCAAGCTTCAGCTCGCCGTCGGCGTCGTAATCGCTGCGTCGCTGTTTCCGAACTTCTGGCCGGCGCATCGGCTTCCGGGCGCGTGGAGCGTCTCGGATGCATTCGGCTGGTCGACCCGGCACGTGCCGGTCGGCTTCGTCGACAATGCCGCTTGGAGCCGTCTCGTCGCGCCGGGATCCACGGTCCTGGTTCTGCCCACGGGAGATCGCACCGCAGCCAGCTACTGGCAGGCTGCATCGGGCATGCGCTTTCGGCTTGCCGTACCGGCAACGCCGTTCGTGCCCGAGAGACTGGCAGGAGCTCCGACCGTCAGCGGCCTCGTCGAGGATGTCATGCCGAGCCTTGCCGGTCACAGGCTCGGTGCGGCTCGTCTCAGGGCGTTTCTCATCGAGGACCATGTGCGAGCGGTGGTGTTGACCCCTTCAGGTGTCTCGCGCTGGCGGCGGATCGTCGCGCTTGCGACCGGTGCACGCGCTGTCAGGCTTGGACGAGCAGCGGTCTACCCCGTGAGCCCGAGGCTCCGCGTTCTGCGAGCCACGGGCGACTTCGTGGCCGCGCCTCCGCGCAACTCGGCGCCCGCGCTCGCATCCGTTCGGACTCCGCAAGCTCTCCTCTCCGCCTGGCTTGTCTTCGACGGCCACCACGCGCGCGTTCGTGCGCTCCTCCGAACGCGGCCCACGAGGACGCCGCATCCTGTCACCCTGTCAGCGCCGAACGGTGACGCGGCCGCCACAGCCGTCGCGGTCGACAACCGCGGGCATGCGGCCGTCGTCTTCACGGAGTGGCGCGATCACGAGGAGATGCTTCGGGTCGCGACGCATTCCGAAGGTCGCTGGCGCGTTGTCACCCTGGATCGACAGGTCGGACCGATGTGGTCCCCGCATGTCGTCATCACGCCCGGCGGCGTGACGGTCGTCGCGTGGATCGACGAAGTCAATCCGAACCGAACCGTCCGAGTCGCGGTTCTGAAAGGTTCGGTCTGGCAACGTGCGGTCACCCTCGAGAACGGGAACGGCTTCGGGAACGTCGTACTCTCGG
Organism: Gaiellaceae bacterium; assembly: GCA_036824055.1. Classification (GTDB taxonomy): domain Bacteria; phylum Actinomycetota; class Thermoleophilia; order Gaiellales; family Gaiellaceae; genus 3-1-20CM-4-69-9. The sequence goes on from DAITAW010000006.1 coordinate 15,948, forward strand.
CGGGTAGGGGCAACCGCGTCGTCGTCGCCTGGCACGCCGCCGTTGCCAACGAGTGGCGTATCCGCGTCGCGATGTATCAGCACGGAGCCTGGCTGCCGGTCAGCACACTTGCGCGCAGTCTGGACACGCTCTACCACATCACGATCTCGGGACGAGACGCGGCCTTCGTGCACTGGCTCCAGAAGGCTCCGCACCACTCGCGGGTCGTGGAAGCCGCCGCGCGCCGACGAGGAGCCGGGTGGATCGTGGTCAGTCGCTCAACCGTCTTCGATCGCGACTCAGAAGCTCGTGCGGGTTGATCGCTGCCATTGGCCGAGTTCGTTTGATCGCTGCCCCTGAACTGGAACCACGCCGACAATTCCTGGCGCTACGCTGCCCCTCGGCCCCCGTAGCTCAGTGGATAGAGCAGCGGTTTCCTAAACCGCGTGCGCTGGTTCGATTCCGGCCGGGGGCATCCGGCCCACGGAGTCAGAACGGAATCTTCGAGAACACCGCGACGACTCCCGTGTCCTCCGCGGTCAGGAAGCCGAGCGTCAGGACCCGGGTCAGCACGACGACGGCGCGCCACGGCAAGCCCACGATGCCGAACCGGCGCCGAACCGTCTTCTGTACGGGGCCTTCGTACGTTCGGAAGTACTCGACCTTCCAGCCGCTCGACGGAGCGTACGACAGCAACGAGGACGGCCGCAGGCTCAACGCGTGGATCGACGGAACGGGATGACTCTCGGGCGGAACACGCAGGACATGGGCGTAGAACCAGCGGTGCGCCGACCCGGGAGTAAGACGCACCAGGAAACTTTTCAGCGAGACGACGTTCGGCAGCATGGCCACGAAAATCCCTCCGGTCTTGAGCGCGTCTCGTACCGCAGGAAGGAGGGCGAGCGGGTCGCGAGCGTGCTCGAGCACATTGACGCAGAGGACGACGTCGTATTCCTCCTGCTCGAGCTCAACGTCCTCGAGGTCCATGACGCGATGCTCATCCGCGTCCGGGCGACGCCCGCGTTCGGCCTGTAGCACGTCCACGCCGACGACATAGATCGGCTTCCGGATCTCGAAGCGCTGCTCACCGGCCTTGATGTCCAGAACCTTCAGGACCCGGTCGGGCGGGAGCATCGCGTCGACGAACCGTTCTGCCTCCACCTGTTCTGCATCGCGCTGCTCGAGGTCGGTTTCGCCTGGCACAACCCGGGATTGTTCCAGTCTGGGCTGCACAAGAAACTGATGAGAGCGGTTGCCGCGCCCCGGCGTCAGCCGAGGCGCGGCAGGTCGAACCGTTCCTAGCCCGTGACGGGCGGAGTGAATACGCCGAGAACCCCGATGCGCTGCGTGCGGCAGGTCGCGTGCGACGGCACGCGGATCTGCAGGATGCCCGGGCTCCTGCCCTTGATCACGAAGCGGGCCACGCCGCCGGCACTCGTGTTTGCGCGCTTCGACACTCCGCGGCCGGTGATGACGACGCGCACACCCTTCACGGCCTTGCCTGCTTCCCGGACCCGCACGAGCACGATCGTGCTTCTACCGACGGTGAGCGTTCGAGGCGTCACCGTCAGCGCGTAGCAGACGCTCGGCGGGACGAACGCACCTTGAACGAGGGTCGTCGCCGATGCAGTGTTGTTCGACGGATCGTGCTCATGCTCCCTGCCCGTGACGATGGCGGTATTGGTGATCGTGCCGGGATTCGACGGGCGCACCACGATCATGATGCTCACCAGTTCGTTGAAGGCAACGCTTCCGACGTTGCAGGTGATCGGGTTCGTCCCGGAGCACGTCCCCTTCGTCGAGGACACCGAGACGAACGTCACCGCGGAAGGCAGCGAGTCGGTCACGACGACGTTGTTCGCCGTATCGCCCTTCTTGTTCGTGACGGTCAAGGTGTAGGTCAGCAGCGCTCCGACCGACACCGGGTCCGGGCTGTCCGTCTTGGTGATCGCGAGATCGATCTCGGGCGTGCCCGCCGGCGGTGAGGGCGGAGGCGAAGCTGCGACGTCGTTGTTCGTGACCGTGCAGGTCGCCGTGTCGCCGAAGTGGGCGAGCGAGCCCGCACACGCGGCCGACTTCGTCGTCGTGTAGCCGCTCACCGCAGCCTCGTTCACGGCATAGGGACCCGGCTGAAGCGTGACGTCGGTTCCCACCTCGCTGCCGGGGAACGACGCAGGGCTCGCGCTCGACCCGGACACCGTGAGCGTGAAGTTCCCGGCGGTCTTGGTGCCGCCGTTGTCGTTGACGACATGCTTGATCACCGTCAGCTTCGGTGCCGCCTTGAGCGTGTTCGTGATCGTGCAGTCGGCGGTGTCGCCGAAGTGCACGAGCGTGCCCGAGCAGCCTTCGCTGTAGGTGGTCGTGTAGTTCGCCAGATCGGTCGTACCCGCCGCGCCTTCGGTGATGGTGTAGCCGGCACCGGCTGTGACCGTCACGTCGGAGTGGTCGTTCGTGTCCTCGCCGCAGTCGAGCGGCGTGCCGACGTTGGTGCCGTTGCGCTTCACCTGGAAGCGGTCACCGGCATTGGCCTTGCCGTTCGGGCAGAGCTTGTTCACGGTCACCACGGGCGCGGCCTTCAGTGTGTTCGTGATCGTGCAGGTCGCAGTGTCACCGAAGTTCGCGAGCGTGCCAGAGCAGCCGTCACTCAGGCTCGAGGTGTAGTTCGCCAGGTCGGTGGTCCCTGCGGCTCCTTCCGTGATCGCGTACGGGTTGCCGGAGGTGACCGCGACGTCGAGGCTCTCGCCGCAGGCGAGCGGATCGCCAGTGTCGGAGCCGCCCAGCTTGACCTGGAAGGTGTCGCCCGAGTTGGCCGTGCCTTCCGGACAGACCTTGTTCACGGTCACCTTCGGCGCCGCCTTGAGGGTGTTCGTGATCATGCACGTGCCGGTTGCGCCTCGATCGAGCCCGTCAGTGTCGACGCAGCCTGCGGATCTGGTCTCTGTGTAGTTGGCGAGATCCGTGGTCAGGTTGCCCGCCACCTCGTTGATGTCGAAAGCGGCGCCTCGATCCAGCGTCACGACGAGCGTGCCCTCACAGGCAATCGGATCGCCGGTGTTGGCCTGGTTGTTCGTGATCTGGAAGCGATCGCTCGCCGCGGCGCCGGCGTCGGGTGCACAGTTCTTCGTCACGGTCACCGTAGGTGCAGGCTTGAGGGTGTTCGTGATCGTGCAGTTTCCGGTCTCCCCGCGCTGGAGACCATCGGCGTCCGTGCAGCCCGCGGACCGGGTCTCCGTGTAATCGGCCAGAGTCGTCGTGCCGTTGCCCGCAGCCTCGTCGAAGTTGAATCCCGCGCCCAGCTGGAGCGTGATCGTGCGTGATCCTTCGCAGGCAACTGGGTCGCCGGTGTTGCTGCCGTTGTTCGTGAACTGGAACAGGTCGTTCGCGTCGGCACCGGCGTTCGGGACGCAGTCCTTCGTCACGGTGACGGTCGGCAGCGCCTTGAGGGTGTTCGTGATCGTGCAGGTTGCGGTGCCGCCGTACGTGAGCGTTCCCGAGCAACCCGAGCTCAAAGAGCTGGTGTAGTCATTGAGGTTGGTGGTGCCGTTCCCGGCCACCTCGGTGATCGCGTAGGCCTGACCCGGAGTCGGGTTGACGTCGATCGTGCCGCTGCAGGCGAGCGCAGCCCCGGCATTCACGGTGTTGAGCTGCACCTGGAAGCGATCGTCGGCGTCGGCCGGCCCCGGTGAGCAGGTCTTTGTCACAGTCACCTTGGGCGGTGTCGTGAGCTTGTTCTTGAACGTGCACGTCGCGTTCGTCGCGGGCGAGCCCGACGCGACGGTCGCGGTCGCGGTGCTGCTGTTGAACGTGCAATTCGTCCCGGCCCCCGAGTCGAACGTGTAGCCCGAGTGCAAGGAGTTGCTGCTCTCGGTGATCGTGTGCGCACCATCGCTCACGTTGACGAAGGCCACCTGTCCACTGGAGTCGATCGGCGTGCAGGACCCACCGTCGAGCGCGAAGCAGTATTCGCCGGCACTCGCGGCAACGAAGCCGGCGCCGTCGGCACGGTCGACGAGCTTCGCGACCGTGATGTCCGGAAGCTGAATGAGCTGGTTCGCCGGAACCGGAACGTTCTGCTGCCCGGTCTGAGAGACACCGTCCCCCGGACTGAGGCGACTGTGCTGCGACGACCCGTTGCAGCCCCCGGCCTCGTTCGAGAGCTTGAGCTGGTAGTTCACGACGGCCTCGCCCGTGCCGGAGAAGGCGACGTCGAGCGTCACCACCCATTCGCCCGAATCGGCGGTGGGACCGGACGCAACGCCGACAGTCGGCGTGGCTCCGCTGTTGGTGGTGACCGCTCCGAGAACGAATGAGTTGGTGAAGAAGAGACAGTCGCCGTCGTCACCGGTGAAACGCACCTGGAGCTGCCCGGTTGCGGCATCGCTGGCGCTCAAGGTGAAGCGGAAGTTGATCGAGTCGCCTTCCTTGTACGTCGTGATGTTCCCGGACGTGTAGCTCAGGTCGCTCTTCTGACCCTCATGCTGCTTCGCCGTGATCACAGGCGTCGCCGTGAAATGCCTCGGCGAGCTGCTGACGAACCGCATCGCCGACGAAGAGCCGGCGCTGATCCCTGTCAGGACGAGCAGCGCGACGACCACGAACCCCCACTTGGCGCGGACGACCTTCGACCGCGTGTAGCCAGCTGTTTTGTTGCCTTTCACTCGAGCTTCCCCCTCGTCTTCGATTGCACCAACGGCCTGCGCGCCCAAGAGGCGCAATCTCCCCAGACGGGTGATAGCCCGCTTCAGCGCTGCGCGGGACTGGCGAGAGGGCTAGTTGTTCTAGCCCTTTGGCGAAAACACCGTCCTGAGCGTCCCGATCTGCAAATGGCCGCGATCACTCGAACGAGGGACGACCGCCCGCGCCGGGCCGTCCGATTGAACAAGCGACGGATTTCTGTCGCAGGCCGCTCGGTCGGAGGTTTTCTTGCCCAGGCTGCTTCTCCGGGCGCTGGCAGCAGCGCTCGCTCTCGGTTCGTTCGGCCTTGCCGCCCCCGGCCTGGCTCAGGCTGCTTGCGGCTCGAGCGGCTACGCCTATGCCGGTCTCGGCGCGAGTCAGCGAGCATACGGCGTCGCGAGTTGGCTCCAGGCGGTCGGAGCGCCGGAGGTGCTGAGCGGGCACGTCGCCGGCTGGGTCGGAGTCGGAGGGCCGGGTGCCGGTCCGAACGGGAGCGACGAGTGGCTTCAGGTCGGTTTCAGCGCGTTCCCCGGAAGCTCGACGAGCAGCCTGTACTACGAGGTCGCCAAGCCCCGCCAGGCTCCCCAGTATCACGAGGTCGCCGCCGGCATCCCAGCAGGGTCGATCCACAAGGTCGCGGTCGTCGAGCTACGTAGCCGCCGGAGCTGGTGGAGTGTCATCGTGGACGACCGGGCGGTTGGCGATCCGGTGTATCTCCCGGGAAGCCACGGCGCCTGGCGCCCAATGGCGACAACCGAAACGTGGGGAGCGGGATCCTTCGTCTGCAACCGATTCAGCTACCGCTTCGGATCTGTGAGTGTCGCCACTCGTCCCGGCGGCGGCTGGGAGCGGCTCAGAAGCCACTACACGTTCCAGAATCACGGCTACAGCATCAGGAACCTGGGCGCGGGCACGTTTCTCGCCGGCGCCCTGTAGTACGACTAGCGCGCGACGATCGAGATCGGCGTCCCGACCGGCGCCAGGCGCCTGAGCGCGAGCGCGGTCTGGTTGGACACGCGAACGCAGCCGTGCGACACCGCCTGCCCGAGCAGCCACGGCTCGCTCGTTCCATGAATCCCGACCTTGCCCCCGCCCGGCCATTCGGTCAATCTCGAATACGCGCTCGTCTCGAGTGCGAACGATCCGAGGAACGGATCGTCAGGAACGAAGCGTGCGGTCACGTAGAACTCGCCCAGCGGAGTCTCGCGGCCGGGCGCCCCGACGGCCACCTTGGCGCCAAGGAGCCGTTTGCCGTTTCGAAACAGCTCGATCCTTCTCAGACCGCGGTGCACGACGATGTGACTTTGCGTCGGCGTCAGCGCGGCACTCGCGGCCGGTATCCAGCCGACCGTGCCGTTCGGACGCATCGGCAGGTTCAGCTTGAACCACGCCGTCCCGTCGGGCGCATTCGCCTCGCCGACCGCCAGCACGACCTGGAGCCGATAGTCGGGCCGGAACTGCTGCAGCAGACGGACGACCTTCGCACTGCTATCCGGGCTCGTCCTCACTGCGACACGCGTCGCGACGAGGTCACCCGCGGCCGGATACGAAGCCGGAAGCGCAGGCGCGACTGCCGCTGCTCCCTGGACGAGTGTCGTTGTCATCACCAGCGCCACGAGCGCCGGCAGTGCAAAGAGACGCGTTGCAGTCATCCCGCTCAATATAGAGCGGGATTCAGAAGTTCAAGCTCTGCCGGCGCTCGACTAGCGACCGATCGAAAGGATGCGCGCGCGCCACGCGCCGCTCGGCGCCTGGATCTCGACCTCGTCGCGCACCTTGCGTCCCATGAGCGCGCGCCCGACCGGCGAATCCGGCGACACGCCGCCGACGCTCGAGATCTCGACTTCCATCCGCTCGCCCTGTTCGTCCTCGATCTCGACCTTCGTCCCGACTCCGACCGTGTCGCCATCGACAGCGCTCTCGTCGATGATCACGGAGCGCTCGAGCCGGTCACGCAACATCGTGATGCGCCGCTCGAGAAGTCCTTGCTCGTTCTTGGCGGCGTGGTACTCGAAGTTCTCCGAAAGGTCGCCGAAGCTCCGAGCGGTTGCGATCGCCTGCACGGCTTCGGTGCGCTTCGGGCCCTCGAGCTCGGCGAGCTCGGCCTCGAGCTGTGCCTTCTGGGCCGGGGTCAGAGCATCGGACTTGTCGCTTGTCACAACCGGAGCGTAGCTGCCCGAGAGTCAGAATTAGCTGCTACCTTGTGGCAACGGGTGGCATTCGGTCGCCCGGTGAGATGAGCTTCTCGTTCCTCCTTCGGGTGTTTCGAGGTAGGCAAGTCTCGAACCCATAAAGGAGTCGAACAACTTATGCAGCAATCATTCCGCGAGCTTGGCGTGTCGCCACCTGTCGTCGACGCGCTCACGGCTCGCTCCATCCACGAGCCGTTCCGGATCCAGGCGCTCGTCCTGCCGGATGCCCTCGCAGGCCTCGACGTGCTCGCGAAATCGCCGACCGGATCAGGGAAGACGCTCGCGTTCGCCCTGCCGATCGTCGAACGAACCACTCCCGCCGACGCTCGCCCGTCGGCACTCGTTCTCGTCCCGACGCGTGAGCTCGCCGCACAGGTGAGCGCGGAACTCGAGTCGCTCGTACCGGCCAAGGGCCTCAAGGTCGCCGCCGTCTACGGCGGCGTGCCGCTCAACGCGCAGGCGAAGCGCGCGAAGAGCGCGCACGTCCTGGTCGCAACTCCGGGACGCCTGCAGGATCTCGCCGAGCGTCGCCTCGTCGACCTCTCCCACGTCCGCATCCTCGTTCTCGACGAGGCCGACCGGATGCTCGACATGGGCTTTCAGCCCCAGGTCGACCGGATCGTTCGCCGGTTGCCGCGCAACCGCCAGACGATGTTCTTCTCGGCCACGCTCGACGGTCCCGTCGGGGAGCTGGCCCGAAACTACACGAACAGCCCATCCCGCTTCGAGGCGGCGCTTGCCGAGGAGCAGGAGCCCGGCGAGATCGAGCATCACTTCGTGCCCGTTACGGCGGACACCAAGGTCGAGACGCTCGTCAAGCACATCAAGTCATCGAGCGGCCTGACGCTCGTCTTCGTCCGGACGAAGCGTGGAGCGGACAAGCTGGTGCAGAAGCTCACCCGGCAGGACGTCCGTGCAGTCGCGATGCACGGCGACATGTCCCAGGGAGCACGCGAGCGCGCGCTCGCCCGCTTCGAGAGCGGCAAGGTCACGACACTCGTCGCCACCGACGTCGCCGCGCGCGGCCTGGATCTCGACGACATCACACACGTGATCAACTTCGATCCGCCGGGCGAGGACAAGGACTACGTGCACCGCACCGGTCGCACGGGCCGTGCGGGACGGAGCGGCAAGGCGATCACGTACGTGCTACCCGAGCAGCAGGCCGAGACGAGCCACGTCGCCCGCCGGCTCGGCCATCACGCACAGTTCGAAGAAGCCGGTCTGCAGTCGGCACGGGCGAAGCTCATGTACACGAGCCGTCGCGGCCGGCGCTCGAAGTGGTAAGCGACTAGAGCGCGACTAGACCTTCGCGAGCCCGCGCGCTTTGCGGGAGGTGGCCGTCTGGCGCTTCTGGCCTGACAGCTCCACCTTCCGCAGGCGCACGTAACCAGGTGTTACCTCGACGCACTCGTCGTCGCCGAGAAACTCGAGAGACTGCTCCAGCGAGAGCAGCCTCGGCGGAATCAGCCTGACGAGCTCGTCCGCGGTGGACGAGCGCATGTTGGTGAGCTTCTTCTCCTTCGTCGCGTTGACGTCCAGATCCTCGGCGCGCGCGTTCTCTCCCACCACCATGCCTTCGTAGACCTCGGTGCCCGGTGCGATGAACAACTGTCCGCGCTCCTGCAGGTTGAGCAACGCAAACGCAGTCGCGGGGCCACGGCGATCGGCGACCAGACTGCCCGTGGGTCTCATGCGGAGCTCGCCGTGCCAGGCCTCGTACGCATGGAACACGTGGTGCAGGATGCCGGTGCCGCGCGTCTCGGTCAGAAACTCCGTGCGAAAGCCGATCAAGCCTCGTGCCGGGACGACGTACTCCATCCGCACCCAGCCCGTGCCGTGATTGACCATCTGCTCGAGCCGTCCCTTTCTCAACGCAAGCAGCTGTGTGATCACGCCGACGTAGTCCTCCGGCGCGTCGATCGCAAGCCGTTCCATCGGCTCGTGCAGCTTTCCGTCCACCTCTCGCGTGACGACCTGGGGCTTGCCGACCGTGAGCTCGAAGCCTTCGCGGCGCATCAGCTCGACGAGGATCGCGAGCTGGAGCTCGCCGCGTCCCTGGACCTCCCAGGCATCCGGCCGCTCGGTCGGGAGGACGCGAAGGGAGACGTTGCCGACGAGCTCCTGCTCGAGTCGCGCGAGGACCATGCTCGCCGTGAGGCGCGTGCCGTCCTGTCCTGCGAGCGGCGAAGTGTTGACGCCGATCGTCATGGCGAGGCTCGGCTCGTCGACGCCAATGACGGGCAGCGGGCGCGGATCGTCCGGATCGGCAAGCGTCTCGCCGATCGTGACCTCCGGAATGCCGGCGACCGCGATCAGCTCGCCGGGCCCGGCCTCGTCGGCCTCGACGCGGTCGAGCGCCTCCGTGACATAGAGCTCGGTCACCTTGACGCGTGTGATCTCTCCGTCTGCGCGGCACCAGGCGATCTGCTGGCCCTTGCGAATCGTCCCTTCGCGGATGCGGCAGAGAGCGAGTCGGCCGAGATACGGAGAGGCGTCGAGGTTCGTGACATGCGCCTGCAGCGGGTGCCCCTCCTCGTAGGAGGGTGCCGGAATTCTTTCGAGCAGCATGTCGAAGAGGGGATCGAGATCGTCGGCGAGGTCGTCGGGATCGAGCCCGGCGCGGCCCGCCCGCGCATTGGCGTAGACGATCGGAAACTCGATCTGGCTCTCGTCCGCGTCGAGATCGAGAAACAGCTCGTAGACCTCGTTCACGACGTCCTCGATACGTGCGTCCGGCCGGTCGACCTTGTTGACGACGAGAATCACGGGCAGCCGCGACTCGAGCGCCTTGCGCAAGACGAACCTCGTTTGCGGAAGTGGCCCCTCGCTCGCATCGACGAGTAGGAGGACTCCGTCGACCATCGTCAGCGCGCGCTCGACCTCGCCGCCGAAGTCGGCATGCCCCGGCGTGTCGACGATGTTGATCTTGACGCCACCGCGTCGTACTGCCGTGTTCTTGGCGAGGATCGTGATCCCCTTCTCGCGCTCGAGGTCCATCGAGTCCATCACGCGCTCGGCCACGTCCTGATTCGCACGGAAGGAACCGGACTGCCACAACATCGCGTCCACGAGCGTCGTTTTCCCGTGATCGACGTGAGCGACGATCGCAATGTCCCGAATGTCCTCGCGAAGCGGCATTCGACGAGGGTAGCGGCATGGACCGCCGCCACTGTCGATTTCGGCGCTATCCTGTGTCTCGACTGGAGCGAGCATCTGCGCGCGCCCCTTTGAGGAGGTTGAATTTCATGACGGCAGACGCTCGATCGGCGCAGCGTGTCGAAGGCGGCAGAGGCAACGGCGACATGCTGTGGTTCAACACCGAGAAAGGCCACGGCTTCATCGAGACGGCGGCAGGGGACCGTCTGCGTGTCGAGGGATCCGATTTCAGGAACGGCCCGCCCGAAGGGCGAGTCGCCGGGATGGCGGTCACGTTTCAGGTCCTCGGCGACGGCGATGCGGCTAGAGCGCAAGACGTCGTGTTTCCGGATGATGCAGCGCCTCGGCGCGCACGCATCCGCCGCAGCGCCGGCCGCTAACGCGCAAGTCGCGTGACGAACTCGTCACGCTTGCGTACCCGTGCCTGGCACCGGTACGTGTCGGAAGTCGTCGCGCCTAAGGCAAGCGAGGCGACCAGAGCGCAGACAGGAGGCCGGCCGCCACGAGCAGCAACGCCGCTCCGGCAAGAAAGGCGTAGGTGATCTCGCTCTGCCCGGGCTTGCGGCCGAGACTGGAGCCCAGCTTCGAGTACGCCGACTGGAGCGACTTCGCGTTCTGCGCAGCGTAGAACTGACCGCCCGTGCGGGCCGCGATCGCACTCAGGGTCGCCGGATCCGGCGGAACCGGGATACGCCGGCCGCCGAAGGGGCCGTTGCCCCCGAAATCGAGCGTGCCGTTCGGAGTCCCGAGCGCGACCGTGTAGACCGGAATCCCAGCCGCCTTGGCGAGGTCGGCGCCTGCGAGCGGCTCGAGCTGGCCCCGCGTCTGGGCGCCGTCCGAGAGGAACAGGATCGAGACCAGGCCGTGTGCCTGCGTGTCCGGCGCGGCAGTTGTCACCGAGGCGAGGCTGCCGCTCGCCCCCGTCATCGCCTGCTGACCGAGCTTGACTGCGGCCGCAAGCGCGTCGCCGATCGCCGTGCCGCCGAAGCTCGGGAACCATTCGATCGTGTCGAGGGCTTTCCGGACGAGATCGTGGTCCGTCGTCGGAGGAGCGGCCACGGCGGGATCGCCGGCGAATGCGATCAGCCCGACCTGGAGACGGTCCGGCACGCGGTCGAGGAAGGTACGCACGGCCGCGGCCGCGGCTCCGATCCGACTCGGCTTCACGTCCTTCGACTCCATCGAGCGCGACACGTCGATCACGAGGATGACCGTCGCACGGTCCCGCGGGACAAGCGTCATGTGTCGCGGACGGGCCATCCCGATGCAGAGCGCCGCCAAAGCGAGGAGGAAGAGTGCGAGTGGCACGAAGCGGCGGCGATAACTGCCGCCCATAACGCTTCCCAACACGTCCAGATTCGTGAACCTGATCGCGTAACGCATCCGCCGGCGTTCCGCAAGCACGTAGAGCGCGGCGGCCAGGGGAACGACGAGGAGCGTCAAGAGGAGCAGAGGATGTTCAAAGGTCACGAGCCACCACCGCAGACGGCCCCGACCTGGACGATTGCTTGGACGGATTGCACCGCCGAGGTCGAACGCGCCGTCAACTGGACTCGCCGACCTTGCACGCGATGTGTTGCGCTGACGCTTCGAATCAACGCCTCGGACGGAGGCGACGGCGTCGAGAACGCGACTGCGTGCCAGGCCGAGATCAGGCGCTCGCCCGCCGCGCACGAGGCGAAGGCCCGCACGACGCCCGGCCGAAGGCGAACATTCCGCACGCGGGTGATCGTCGGCTCTCCCGGCGCAAAGGCCGCCAGGGCTCTGCGCGGAACCGGGCCCGAGCCGCCCCCGGCGGACGGCAGGCAACCGAGGTGTGGGCGGAAGCTCGGCCCTTTGGGCGTCGTTCCGGTGTACGTGCCTCGGAACAGCGCCGAACGGGCCGTCGTCACGCCCGGATTGACCGGGCTCCCGAGCTTCCCGAGGAACGCGATGTCGATCGCACGGTCGGTCAACTCTGCATCGAGCCCGCCGATCACGTAACCGCGCGGACACGAAAGCTGGAAATCGACGTGAGCTCGCGGCTTCGTCAGCGCTGCAGGGACGACGACCCAGGGACCCGCGACGCGAACGCAGACCTGGAGCCCGTGGCACTCGTTGGTCGCGCCGGAGGGCGCTGCACCCAGCCCCGCAACCGCTGCCGCACAAACGGCGATCATGGCAACCCGCTTCACGGCACCCTCCTGAACCAGAGCGCCGACACTGCTCCGCCGAGCAGCATCAACGCGGCGGAGCCCCCCGCGAACAGATCGGAGACCTCACGCTTCACGTGGCGACGGCCGAGCCGCGAACCGAGCTTCTGGTAGATCTGCCGCAGGCGGGTTGCGTCCGGCGCGGTGAAGAACTGGCCGTCGGTGACGCTGGCGACCGCTCGGAGCGTGTCCGGACTCGGCGGCACCCGTAGCTGTTCCTGGTAGCCCCCGGCGATGGGAACGTTGACGACACCGTCCTGCGTGCCGACGACGACCGTGTACACGGGGATGTGCAGCGACTTCGCCTGCGCGGCTGCGACGTCGGGCGTGGTGCGACCGCTCTTCTGCGCCCCGTCGGAGATGACGAGCATCGCCGTCGGCGGGATTCGCCCGTCGCTGGTCCGCTCGGCCTGCGCAAGACGTGTCCCGAGCGCAACGGCGTCACCGAGCGCCGTTCCTTGTCCCGGCTTGAGCGCCTTCAGTGCGCTGTGCACCAGCTCACGGTCTTGCGTCGGAGGGACCGCGACGTAAGCGCGGCCCGCGAATCCGATCACGCCGACACGAAACTTCTTGGGCATCCCGTCGACGAACGCCTGCGCCGCGCTCTGGGCGGCCGCCAGCCTCGACGGCCGCACGTCCTGGGCGCTCATCGAGAGCGACGAGTCGATCGCGATCAGCACGGTTGCCTCCTCGCGCTGGACGCTCACGCTTGCGTGCGGCCGCGCGACGCCCACGATCATCGCGGCCACCGCGATGAGAAAGAGGGCGACCGGCAGGTGGCGGCGCCAACCGGGAGCTGCGTCGACGAGGTTCGGCAGCAGGGCCGTCGTCGTGAAACGGCTGGCGTAGCTCTGCCGCCGTCGCTCCTGCACGAAGTAGAGCCCCACCAGCACCGGTACGAGCACGAGACCGATCAGCGCCAGCGGCGACTGAAAGCTCATCGCCGTCCACCTCTGCGCAAGAAGACCGCAAACGAACGGAGCCAGTCACCCGAGGTCGTCAGCACGACATGACGCGCTCCCGCAGCCGCAAGGGCACGCGCCAGCTCCGCGCGCTCTGCTGCAGCCGCAGCAGCGAAGCGGGCGCGCAGTCGCTCGCTGCGCGTATCGGCGCGAAGCTGTCTCCCCGTCTCAGGATCGACGAGCCACAGCACGCCCGCGTTCGGCAACTCCTGCTCCCGCGGGTCCCTGATCTCGACCGCGACCACATCGTGGCGGCCCGCGAGCTCGAGGAGCGGCCCGCGCCAGTCCTGCGGGCCCCGAAAGTCACTCACGACGATCACCGCAGCCCGTTGCCGGGCGAGCGACGCGGTGCGGTGAAGCGCCTCACCGAGCAACGTCGCGCCGGCGTTCTCACCACCCGCCTCGTCCCGCAGCCCCGCCAGGACCCCGAGTAGCCCGAGCCGCCCCTGCCTGGGCGGGAGGGTGCGCGGCCGGTCGTCGCCGAAGGTCACGAACCCGAGCCGGTTGCCCCGCCTCGTCGCTACGTGCCCGACCGCGATCGCCACGCCCTCCGCCACGTCCGCCTTGCGTCGGTCGGCGGTGCCGAACTGCATCGACGCGGACGTGTCCAACACGAGCCACGTGACGAGCACACGCTCGGCGAGGTGCACGCGGACGTGCGGGACGTTCGTGCGCGCGGTGACATTCCAGTCGATCCGGCGCACGTCGTCGTCCCCGGGAACGTACGGACGCACCTGCGCGAGCTCGGTCCCGTCGCCGAGACGCGCGGAGCGATAGTCACCCGCGAGCAGGCCCTGCATCTTGCGTCCGATGCTGACGTCGAGCGCGCGAAGCAACGCGTCCGGCAGCGGCCCCGGCCCCGGCCGCGCGGGTGTCGGCTCGGAGTGGAGCGGATGGCTCATCAGTTGCAGGCGAGCGACGTCACGCCGCGCCGAAAGAGGCGATGTCCGTCTTCGGAACGGAAACCACTGCGAGCACCTTCTCGAGAATGGCGTCCGGCGTGACTTCTTCGGCGAGCGCCTGATACGTGAGGACAAGGCGATGGCGGAGCGCATCTTTCGCGAGCGCCTGCAGGTCCTCGGCGAGCACGTAGTCCCGACCGCGCACGAGTGCGAGGGCGCGGGAAGCCTGCACGAGGCTGATCGGTCCGCGCGGGCTCGCCCCGAAGGCGATGAAGTCCTTCAGCTCGCCCACGCCGTGGGCTGCCGGCTCGCGCGTCACGGTCGCGATAGCGACGGCGTAGCTGACGAGCGCCGGGTCGACGTAGACGTCGAACACCGCCTTCTGCAGCGATTGCAGATCCTCGAGGGACAGCGCCTGCCGCAGCTCCGGCGCTGCGACGAGCTGGCGCTGCACGATCGTGAGCTCCTCGTCGTGCTCCGGGTAGTCGATCAGCACCTTGAGCATGAAGCGATCGATTTGCGCCTCCGGCAGGGGGTACGTTCCTTCGGACTCGATCGGGTTCTGCGTCGCCATCACGAGGAAGGGATCGGGGACGGGATAGCTCGTGTGCCCGATCGTGACCTGGCGCTCCTGCATGACCTCGAGCAGGGCCGACTGCACCTTCGCCGGCGCGCGGTTGATCTCGTCTGCGAGCAGGAAGTTGCAGAAGACCGGGCCGAGCTCGGTCTCGAAGGCGCCTTCGCCGGGACGGTAGATGCGGGTGCCGACCAGATCGGAGGGGACGAGGTCGGGCGTGAACTGGACCCGGGCGAACGACCCCCCGAGGACTCCGGCGGTCGTCTTGATCGTGAGGGTCTTCGCGAGCCCGGGCACGCCCTCGATCAGGAGGTGGCCCTGGGCGAGCAGGCAGACGAGCACCCGCTCGAGCATGTCGTCCTGACCCGCGATCACGCGCCGGATCTCGAAGAGCGCCTGCTCGAGCCGGTCCCGGGCCTCGGCCGGCGAGGGCACGGGCAGGTCGGTGCGCTGCTCTGTCACGTCCTCTTCCTCCTTCGATTAGCCAGAGTCATATACGAGAGCAGGAGAACTTAAGTTTCTCCTGAGAGGCAGCGCGCATCTCGGTAGACAAAGGCGGCCTGGAAGACATAGCCTTTGCCCATGACGAAGTTCCTGATCGAACGGAAGTTCCACGTCGGCGAAGCCGACATGCCCGAGGTCAGCCGACGTTCGAAGAGGATCGCGATCGACAGCTATCCCGAGATCACCTGGATCCATAGCCACGTGGTCGTCGACAGCGCCGGCACCGTGAAGACCTACTGCATCTACGAAGCGCCGACCGAGGAAATCGTCCGTGCCCATGCGAACGAGCTCGGCCTCCACGATGTCGAAGGGGTCTACGAGGTCGCGGGCGACGTCACACCGGACGACTTTCCGCTGGACTAGTGCTCCTCCGCCAGCTGGCGGCTTTTGCGCCCCAGCAGGTCTGCATCGGCGACGTGGGCGACCATCATCACGGCGACGGCCTGACGCTGAGTCACTTTGCGTCGCAGTTCCGGATCCCCGTCACCGATCAGATCCAGCGCCTGCTGATAGAAGCTGACCGCCTCCTCCTTCGCCCAGCCGCGCCCGGCCTGGTCGCCGGCGACGACGAAATACTCGCCTGCCCGGCGACTCTCACCGGCTTCACGCCAGTGCTGTGCCAGAGCCGACGAAGCCGCCGGGATCTCCGGCGTCGTCTCTTCCAGAAACGCCGCGACTTGCTCGTGTCGCTTGCGCCGCTGCGGTCGCGGGAGCGTCGCATACGCGGCGTCACGAATCAGGTCGTGCTTGAAGCTGAACTGCTGGTCTCCACGAAGTCTGGAGACCGACTCACGCCGGATCAGGTCTCGCCCCTCGAGCGAGTCGAGTAACTCGGCGAGGTCCAGCTCTCCCGAGGACATCCGCTCCAGCGCCCCCGTCCAGAAGACCTTCCCGACAACCGCTGCATCGAGCAGCACCGCGCGCTCACCGGGCGGGAGCGCGTCGAGACGTGCCGACACGATGCCGCGGATCGTCGTCGGCAGCTCTGAGGTCGACGCGGTCGCGTCCTCGGCCAGCGAAGCCGCGAGCTCCTCGATGAAGAGGGGATTGCCTTCGCCGATGAGGCCGATCTCGGCGGATTCGGCCTTGCCTTTGTGCATCTGGAGCAAGACCTGGGCGGCCAGCTCCTTCGCATGCTCTTCGCCGAGAGGCTCGACAGGCAGGGCGGTGAACCCAGGTAGCCCGCCTCCCCAGGCGGGGCGGCGCTCGAGCAGGTCCGGACGGGCGAGCGTGAGCAAGAGGAGCGGGACGTCACGGACGCGCGAGGCCAGCACGTCGAGGAGATCGAGCATGCCGGCGTCTGCCCAGTGAATGTCCTCGAAGACGAGCACCGTGGGTCGTTCGGTTGCCAGCGCCTCGACCAGTCGACGGGCAGAGAAGAAGAGCGTCTGACGATTGGCGACGTCGCCTCCCCTCCCGATGCCGATCAGCATCGCGATGTGCGCGCTGGTCTCTTGCGCCTCGTCGTCGAGCAGCTGTGCCACCGCTCCGTCGAGCTTCTTGCAGGCAGCCCCGGCCTCGTCCGTGTCGAAGATCTTCGCCACCTGCTTCACCTGCGCGGCGAACGCTCCGTAGGGGATCACCTCCCCGTACGGAAGAGACCTTCCTTTGATCACGCGCCCACCCCCGCCTGCTGCAAGTTCCGCGAACTCGCTTGCCAGCCGCGTCTTGCCAATGCCCGCGGGACCGAACAGCGTGACGAGTTGGGGCCGGCGTTCCGCGAGGACGTTGTCCCAGATGCGCTGCAGCGCGGCCAGCTCCGACACCCGGCCCAACATCGGGACGCGACCGGCCGCTCGCTCTCCCGGACCAGCGGAAGCTGCGAGAGCGCGCCACACCCGCACAGGCTCCTGCTTGCCTTTGGCGACAACCGGCTCGGCATCCTGGTAGCGAATGACCGAACGAGTCGCGCGGTATGTCTCTTCGCCGACAAGGATCCCGTTGACCGGAGCGGCTTCCTGCAGACGCGAGGCCGTGTTGACGACATCGCCCGCAACGACGCCTTCTCCCTGCGCAGCGCTGGCGCCGAGCGTCACGAGCGCTTCACCGGTGTTGACGGCGATGCGGATCTTCAGTTCGAGCTCCGGATCGTTGCGATTCAACTCGTCGACTGCGGCGCACATCGCGAGGGCAGCTCTGACGGCGCGTTCCGGGTCGTCCCCGTGTGCTACAGGGGCTCCGAAGACCGCCATCACGGCATCGCCGATGAACTTTTCGACGGTCCCGCCGAATGTCTCGAGCTCTGAGCGGATCCGCGCGAAGTACGGCGTCAGGATCGCCCGAACGTCCTCGGGGTCGAGCTGTTCTGCCCGGGCAGTGAAGCCGACCAGGTCCGCGAACAACACGGTGACGACCTTGCGCTCCTCATCGAGTCCCGGCGACGACTCGGCAAGAGGCTGCGCACAGGCGAGGCAGAACTTCGCGATCGGCGGGTTCTCCTGGCCGCAGCTCGGACAGATCGTCATCGCCCAAGGGTACGGACGAACCAGGAGGCGGTCTAGTCGCCGGCCGGCCTGTCACGGCGGCGATAGAGCACGATCGCGGCGATCAGCGCGATCCCGGCGGTCGCCGCGGCCGCGATCGTGAGTCGATCCCGGCTGCTGGAGCCGCCACTGACCTTCGGCACTGCCAGGTGCCGGCCCTCACCTGCTGCGAGCTTTTGCACCGCGACGATCGCCGCGTCGACCTCCTTCGTGGCATCGCGTCCCGGAGGCGGAAGCTTCGTCAGCACGGCACTCGCCTTCGGATCGGGATTGCCGTTGACTGCAAAGCCGTAGCCGCTCGGCATCACGACGAGCAAGCGGCCGCGATACCCGAACGAGAGCTCGAGGCCGAGGAACCGCACGTACTTCTCCGGCTGGCCGAAGAGCGAGAACGCCGTGCCGAGGTCGGACGGGCTGAGGATCACCGCCACCCTGATCGGGAACGTTTTCGCCTTCGCTGCCACGAGAAGAGCGTTCAGGCGCTGGACGCTCGTCTGGTCGATCTTGGTCGTGAAGGGCAGGAAGGAGTTCTGGGTCAGGAGGTAGTCGCTCGCCGGATCGCCGTTCGCCCTGGCGAGCGAAGGCGCACTGAGACAAACCGTCACAGCGACCAGAGCGACGAGGCGCTTACCCAAGGGTGCCGAGCGCCAGCAGGATGACGACCACACACGCCCCCATGCCGGCGGCGAGCGCCAGCAGAGAAGCCAGGAGCAACAGGGGAACGCTTTTCATCCGGCTGCGCGGTCGACGAAGACAGCGGTGAATGGCTGCTTCCCAGGCGGCGTGATCTCGAACGACAGGCCCCAATGTCCCACCATCACGAGCGCCGGAGTGGAGAGCTCGTAGAGGCCGTGACCCTTTTCGGGCAGAAGATGGGTCTGCGTGCCCATCTCCATGTCGAGCATCGCAAACCCGGCGATCACGGTCGCGTGGCGCACGGGAACACCATCCTTCGTGATTCTGATCGCGAACGTGTTGGGAGCCGCGGCCCGGTTCGGGGCAACGCGGACCTCGAGCCGGTAGCCGTTCTCGTTCACGGCCTCGGTCACGGGGCCGGGACCGACCCGCGCAATCGCGTTACTCGCCGCAGCAAGCGCTTTCGCGGGCGGCGGCAGGCTGGAGAGGACCGCAGCCGCGACGACCGCGGCGGCGACGAGCAGGGTCTCTCCGGACACGAGGCGGCGCAGCAGCACCGAGGCGCCCGGCCCGAGGTCTGGACGCTCGCCATAGGAGGCCAGCCGCGGCTTCGTCCGCAGCAGGTTCACCGAGGCGAGCAGCAACGCAGCGCTGAGCAGCCCGATCTTGACGAGCAACGCCTGACCGTACGAGGTCTGCCAGAGCGACGAGAACGTCGGCAGATGGATGATCGACGCGCCGACACCGGACCCGATCAGCGCGAGCACCGAGACGAACGCCGTGTTCGAGAACCTGGGGACGCAGACCGCGAGCCCTGGGACCCTCCGCGCGGCGGGAAGGCTCCGCCACAGCGC
Source organism: Gaiellaceae bacterium (assembly GCA_036824055.1). Taxonomy (GTDB): domain Bacteria; phylum Actinomycetota; class Thermoleophilia; order Gaiellales; family Gaiellaceae; genus 3-1-20CM-4-69-9. Next base: position 35,062 of record DAITAW010000006.1, read on the forward strand.
GAGCAATCCGACGAGGCCACCGATCCAGACGGAGCCCGCAGCCAGGTGAAGCCAGTCGAGCGCCACCGAGAGGCCCCTCGGAGGGGTCTGTGCCGCGTGCCCGGACAGTCCCGGGACGAACAGCGTCGCGGCGCCGGCGAGCAGCGCACCCGCGCCGGCGAGCAGTTCGGCGATGGATCGTTGCTCGCGGTCGGGCCGGTCGACCCAGAGAGCGATCGCGGCCGCGAGCACGAAGAGCGCAAAGGTGAGCTCGAGATCGAGATACCCGCGACCGAACGCCGAAGCGCGCACCAGCGGCAGGACGTTCCCAAGGTCGAAGCTGGAGCGGAGCGCGAACTGCGCCGTCGCCATCACGACGTAGACGGGAGTCGCGATCAAAGCGATGGCGGCGGCAATCCCAAACGCGATCGACACGGCGCGGAGGCGTGTCCCCGAGATGCGCCGGACAACCGGACGCGCGGTCGCGATCCGGAGGACAAAGAGCCCGATCGCCGCCATGACGGAGAGAAAGACGATTGCGCGCGCCGTGACAAGACTCGGCGTCGCGGCCGTCTCGGAGATGGACGGCACAGGAAACTGAGGCGCCGGCCCGGGGTTGGGACCGACCGCGAACGTGAAGGCGCCGCGCACCGGATGGCCGTCGACGGAGATGGCGCGCCAGTAGACGAGATACCAGCCCTGCGACAGGTGGTGCAGCGACACGACGAGTGTCTTGGGATCCGTTGCAGACCGCCGCGGCGGCCCGGCGACCTGCTGCTTACCGGCCGCGTTCGTGACGGAGACAATCGCGAACCGCGGCTCGACCGCCTCCGAGTACGTCAAGAGGACGACAGGCGGCGGCCGGTTCACGACCGAGCTCGGAAGCGGCGAGGTGTGCAGGAGCACCGCGTGCGCCCAGGCGGCCGCAGGGAGCGTAAGCGCCCCCGCGGCCACCACGAACAGCAATGCGATGCGCCTGCGTCGGCTCATGCCAGCGTGCGCCTCCCCGAACTACCGACGAGACCGGCGACCGCTGCGACGAGCGCAAGCACCGCGAGCGCGACGGCGACGATCCCGAGGGTGTTGCTTCCGCCCCCGCCCCCGAGAGAGGACTTCGCCTCGATGGTCGGCGCCGGCGTGTCCGAGGACTCGGGACCGGCCCAGTCGACCACCGTTCCGTCGGAGTACGTCTGCCGCACATTGAAGGAATACGTCTTAGCCGCGTCCGCCGACGCCAGGAACCCGAAGACGGAATCTTCCTCGGTCGGAACCTTGCCGCCGGTCCAGGTGACTTTTTGGATGACCGTGTTCTGACCGGTGCCGGTCGTCTGGGCTTCTCGCTTCCACCCGGCGGACGGCTCGAACGAATCGATCGAGAAACCGCTCGGAAGCGTGAGCTCGATCTTCGTGGTGGTGGCGCCCTCCTTTTCCGTCGGCACCGCAAGGGTGAAGAACTGCAACTGCTTGGACAGCACGACCGCAGGGCTCACTTCTGCGTGAGCGAACGCCGACCCGGCAAGCGCCAGCGCACCACCTCCTGCAATGAGCACGACGCCGAGGCGCGTCTTCGCGCGCAACAGATTCATGGATCATTCTCCTTTCGGTTCGAAGTGAACGTCAGGAGAAAGCGGGTGGCGCGCGTGACCGGGTGTGGCCGACGCGCCGCGAGGCTCGCGGCGCGTGACCGACAGGCCGCGCCGGCGCAGGGAGCGCCAAGAGCCGCGGAGGCAGCGTTCGCAGCAGCACGAACGTGCGGCGCATCCACGCGACGACGTGTTCGGCGCCGGCAAGCAGTGCCGCTGCGACGAACGAAAGAGAGGTTGCGATCGGGACGAGATCGCGGTGAACCGGACCGAAGACGCAGTGCATTCCGTGCCAGCCCAGCCCGGCCCGCCAGTGCAGGTAGGCCTCGAGCAACCCGCCTGCGACCGTGGTCGCGACCGAGAGGGCAAGCGCGAGCGCGAGCGTGCGGACGGCCCGGAAGCGAGGCGGCGGCGCGGCGAGCGTGCGCCGCTCTAGGAGCTCACGCTCGCGGACGCCGAACGCAGCCAGCCAGCAGATCGCGATCGCGAGCGAACCGCCGAGTGCGAGCGCTACGAGCGTCAGCACCGGCAGCGCCGGACCGCCCGCCCGCTGCGCGAGCACGCGCGCCGCAGGGGCCGGCGCGAGCGCGTACGCGATGCTGCGGGTCAGGAGGACGACGAGCGCCACCGCGATTATCCGAAACAAGGCTCTCATCCGACGACCAGAGTAAACGGAGCGGTGAGCACGCGCCCGTCCACCTTGCATTGCAGGAAGAGCCGCCACGTGCCCGGAACGGGAACCAGTACGCCGACGCGCAACTGGCCGGGCTTCGTTGCTCTCCCCGTGATGCGCGTCGAGCCCAGAATGCTGGTGCAACCGGCCATTCCTGCGGAGCAGACATGTGTATGGAAATACTCGAACGACCCCGCACGGAAGAAGATCGCGTGTGCGAGAGCTCCGAACCATGGCGTGAACGTCGCCGGAGTGCCGTCCGGTCGCGTGACGTCGAGTGTCAGGAACGCCGGACTGATCGCTTTTAGTCGGGGCCGGTTCGTCATGGTGAAGCGATAGCCGGAGACAACGGCCGTGCGGCGGAAGGGACCGAGTCCTACCTTCGGGGCGGTTCCCGGCGCGGTGATCACCCTGAACAGCTGAAAGTTTCGGAGCGGTCCCGAAAGGTTCGGATAGGCGTCGACGACGACGCGATACCTCCCCGGCGTCGGGAGCGTGATGGTCTCGCTGATCCGCCCGTCGGCGCCGACCGGTGGGTGGTCGTGAATAAGAGCTCCCAGATCGCTGCGCACGATGATGAGGTGCACTCCGGTGTGCGGCCCCGGCCCCGTCCTGTAGCTCGTGAGCGGCTTGCCGGAGGGCTGGTCGATCGTGAACGAGAGCCGGGTCGGCTTCCCTGCGCTGAACCTGGTCGGAGTGAAGCCTGCGAGCCCGAACGTTCGCGCGGCTCCGATTGTCAGTTGGGCCGGGCCGGACGAGCCGCAGCCAGCGAGCACGAGGACGAGGCCGGCAAGCCACGCCGTTCGTCTCATCGGCGCAGGACGAAGTCGAATCGCGCCTGGAACGTGTGCTGCGCGATTCGAAGCCGTACGAGGAGTCGCCGATCGAAGAACGGGTCGTGGGCGTTCAACGCGACGCCGGGGACGTAGAGCATCGTCGTGACCGGGCGCTCGCCACGCGCCTGCACCGTCACGTGGAAATGGCGCGTGCGATTTGCGTACGGCCCTGGCAGAATCGTCCGCAGCCAGTAGTGGCCTCTGGCATCCGTGAACTGGTGGCTCCGCAGCCGGACGCCGGTGTCGTCGTACGCTCCGCTCGCGTCCGCTTGCCAGAAATCGACGCGCGCGCCGCGAATCGCACGGCACGCACTCGTCAGCACGTAGCCGCTGAGCGTGATGCGTGTGCCCCGCGTTCCCGCGACGACGACCGAGTGGCGCACAGGCGACGACTTGAAGTGCGTCCCGCCGATCTGTCCCGGCGTGACGCCGAAGCCGTTGCACGCAGCGGCAGTCGCAGGTGACGAAGCGGCGGCCGCGACGCACAGGGCAACTGCCAAACATCCGGCGGCGACGCTCGGGCGCAGGTCCGGCACGGCCACCATTGAAGCAATCGCACCAGGAGCCGTGCCTGATTGAATGACCCCGTGGCGAGCGGATCCGCGCCGGGCCTGCCGATTCGGCGTAATACGGTGATCCTCTCGGCCACGATGGCGGTCAACTCCGCCGTCCTCCAGCTGACCGCGGCCGTCTCGTCGCTCACGTTCGTGCTCGTGACCGGAGTGAGGGGACTGCTCGGCCTCGGCCCGGCCATCTTCCTCACGTCGTCGGGGCTAACGGCGGTGCCGGCCGGGCGGCTGATGGACCGGGTCGGTCGCACACCCGTGATGACGGCCGGATTCGCCCTCGGTGCGTGCGGGTGCGCGCTCACAGCTCTCGCGACACGCACCGGATCGACTCTCGCTGTGATCGCGGGCTTCGCGCTCGTCGGCGCCTCGAGCGGCATCTCGCTCCTCATCCGCACGGCTGCGGGCGACATGTATCCGCCTGAGCGGCGTGCGCGCGGAATCTCCTATGTCCTGTTCGGATCGGTCTTCGGCGCGATCCTCGGACCGACCGTCTTCGGTCCGCTCTTTGCCGGCAAGGACGTGAAGGCCGGCGCACTGACGGTGCCCTGGCTCGCGGCGGGCGGCCTCGCGTTGGTCGCGCTGGCGCTCGTCCAATTCGTCCGGCCCGATCCGAAGCGAATCGCCGAGTTGATTGGCAGCCGGGACGACACGCCGACGGAGCCAGCCGCACCTCTCCGCGAGCTCGTGCGCAGGCCCGGCGTCCGACCCGCGATGCTCGCCGCGCTCGCGAGCTTCGGGGTGATGGTCTCGGTGATGAATCTCTCCGGCTATGTCGTCGTTGAGCACCACCATCACAGCCAGGACTCGGTCTTCCCGATCATCGGCGCACATGTCTTCGGGATGTACGCACTCGTCCTGGTGATCGGTGCGTTGATCGACCGCATCGGACGTACATCCGCTCTCCAGATCGGGCTCGTCGTGATGGCGGTCTCGACGACCGGGCTGCTTTGGGTTACGAGCGTCTGGGCCACGGCGGTCCTGCTGCTCGGGCTCGGTCTGGGCTGGAACTTCTCCTTCGTCGCGGCAACGGCCCAGCTCGCAGATCGCACGAGTCCAGCGGAACGCGGCAAGCTGCTCGGCTTCAACGACCTGCTCGGCGCGCTGTTCGGTGCAAGCCTCGCTCTGCTCGGCGGGTATGCACTCGACGTCATCGGCGTTGGAGCACTCGCGATCGGCGCCACGGTCATCGTGGTCACACCGGTGCTGCTGATCGCGCGAACACCGACCACTCCGATCGCCCGCGAGCCGACCTGAATCGACGCATGAAGCCGGCCGCGCTCGCAGTCATCCTTCTGACGCTGCCGCTGGCCGGCTGCAATCACGCGAAGAAGACGAGCGTAGTGAACGCGGTGACGACGACGCGGGCCGCGCCGCCCCCTTCGCGTACGTACCACTCGCGCCCGGACCTGAAGCCGCCGCTCGTCCGGATCCTGACCCCCGCCCACGAGACCGCGCCGGGCTACGTCTTCATCGCACCGAAGCTGGACGTCGCGCAGGCCGGCCCGCTGATCATGGACAACCGCGGCGAGGTGGTCTGGTTCAAGCCGCTGAACACTCGTGGAGTCACAGACTTCCGGGTCCAGCACTACCGCGGCAAGCCGGTGCTCACCTGGTGGCGGGGACACGTCTCGAACGCGGGAGTCGGTGACGGCTGGTACGTGATCTACGACACGTCGTACCGTCCCGTGGCGGAGGTTCGGCCCGGGAACGGCCTCGTCGGCGACGTGCACGAGTTTCTGATCACGAAGAGAAACACGGCGCTCTTCACCGTGTACCACCGGCGACCGGTCGATCTCTCCTCCATCGGCGGGCCGAAAGAGGGCAGCATCTGGGACGGGATCGTGCAGGAGGTCGACATCACAACGCGGCGAGTTCTCTTCGAATGGCACAGCTATCCCCAGGTAGCGCTCGGGGAGTCCTATGCGCCGCCGCCAAAAGCCGGCGCGAAGCCAGCTCCCTATGACTATTTCCACATCAACTCCATCGACGTCGAACCGAACGGCAACCTGCTCGTGTCCGCGCGCAACACGCATGCCGTGTACGAGATCGACTACAACACGAAGAAGATCGTCTGGCGACTCGGCGGCAAGAAGAGCAACTTCAAGCTGGGGCCCGGGACGCGATTCGCCTGGCAGCACGACGCACGACGGCATGCGGACGGAACGATCACGCTGTTCGACAACGGTGCGACTCCGCCGGTCGAGAAGTTCTCACGCGTGCTCGTCCTGCGAGCGGATACCACCACGAACACGGTGACGCTCGTGCGCAGCTATCACCATCCGAAACGGCTACTGGCTCCGTTCGAGGGCAACGCGCAACTCCTGCCGAACGGCGACATCTTCGTCGGCTGGGGCGCGCAGCCGTACGTGAGCGAATTCTCGCGCAGCGGCGCTCTCCTCTTCGACGTGTACTTCGGCCAGGGCAAGCCTCCGGGCAAGGACGCCGACACCTACCGTGCGTACCGGTTTCCGTGGCATGGGCAGCCGCGAGATCGACCCGTCGTCGTCGTGGCCGGCGACACCGCCTACTCGAGTTGGAACGGCGCCACCGAGGTCAGGCGGTGGCGGGTGCTCGCAGGTCCGGCCGCCGGCCGGCTTCGGCCGGTGCAGACCGTCGCGAAGAACGGCTTCGAGACCCCCATCCGCCTCGACAGGTCGGCGGCCTTCTATGCGGTGAAGGCGCTCGGCCGCAACGGGAAGGTGCTCGGGACGTCCGCAGCGGTGGCGCCGCGTCCTTAGGACGAATCAGCTGGCGCGGGAGACGCGCAGCTTCGTCAACTCGCGGTCGCGCTCTTCGATGATCTCTTCGAGGTGCGCGACCTTCATGCGAAGCGTCTCCGTGGTGGTGACGAGCTCGATGAACGCGCGCTGGCGTTCCTTCAGGAGCGCCTCGACGCTGTGCAACCTGATCTCAGGATCGTGAATCAGCTCCGGCGCGACGGGCGCGGGGGCCGGCGCGACGGGAGCCGGGGCCGGCACCACGGGCGCGGGAGCCGGCGCCACGGGCGCGGGAACCGGCGCCACGGGCGCGGGAACCGACGCCACGGGGGCGGGGGCTGCCGGTGCCACGGGGACGACGAATTGCTGAGGAGCGGGAGCGGGCGCGACCGGTGTGGGCGCCGCTGCAAAAGCCGGAACGAAGGCCGGAACGGGGACCGGCGGCGGGGTCGCAGCCGGGGGCGCTGCAGGCGGAGGGGTCGGAGCCGCTGTCGGCTCGACGTCCTGGATGTCGAGGACCTGCTCCGCGATTGCGCGGGCGAGCGCGAGCCAGGAGATCCGCCCGGTCTCGATCAGGATCTGGCCGAGCCGCAGCCCGGTCCGCTCCTGCTCGGCGAGCGCAGCTGCGAGCTCGGCCTCAGAGATCTCGTTCTTCTCGACCAGGATCTGGCCGATGGGACGCTTCCGCATTGGAGTCCTATCGGCAAGAAGGCCGCGGGACGAAAGAGGCTTTTAGCGGCGCCTGAAGCGGCGCCGACCCTCGTCCTCGATCGAGGCGGGCTCTTCGCTCTCCTCGTCGGTCACCGAGTCGTCGAAGCCCTCCTCCCACGGGTCCAGGTGCCCCCCCTCTGCGGCCGGCAGCACGCGAACATGCCGCGGCGGCTCCTGCTCTGCTCTGGATTCATCATCGTTCTGGCCCCGTCGCCACCAGCCGCGGGAAGAGGGCGGTCCGCTCTCGGCTTTCGTGTCCGCCTTCGCTGCGGTCGGCAACTCCGGCTCGTCCGAGTCAGGCTCCGAGTCCGGATCGGGGTCGGCCCCGTCGACCGCTTTCTCGTCCTTCAAGGGAGCCCCGATGATCGTCATCGCGTCCGACGGCTCCTGCGCCTCCTCGAAAGCGGTCCAACCCAGAGAGTCGTGCTCGTCCGTGTCCTCCGTTTGCTGGGCCTCCACGACCGGGTGTGCGGCGACCGGAGCCGCGGGCTGTGCAAAGGACTGCTGGTCGCGTCCCGCAAGCCATTCGATCACGCAGACGATCGCAAACGCGCCGGCCATGGCGACGAGAATCACCCACCAGGAAAGCTTCGCCACGCCCAACGCCACGGCCACAGTGACGAGGAACGCAACCTCGCCGCCGATCCGCCACAGGGCCGGCGGAACTCCCTCGCGCGGCGCACGCATCCCGTACCCATAGGACGGAGGTTGCGTCCACGATTGCTGCGTCCAGCCCGCCGCGCGCAGGGCACGCAGGTCCGAGCGCAAGGAAGCGGCCTGCCGATGGAACGAATCCACCGCCTCGAGCGTCCGCAAAGCCGCGTCGACTTGAGCGGCGTGGCGGTAGAACGAATCGAAGGCGGCCTTGACGCTCTCTTGCTCGTAGCCTTGCTCGGCGACGGGCAGATCCTCGACGCGCGGCAACGGCTCGCGCGGCGGCGTCTGTGGAGTGGGCCAGGCTTCGGGCTCCATTAGCAGGACATTATGCGTTCAAGCAGACGCGGACTGGGCGGGTCGCTCTCAGCCCGCCGCTTCCGCACGTCTGAGACCACGAACGGCCCAGGCGGCGAATCCGAGAATCAGACCCGCCCCGATGGCAAAGGCCGCCAACGTGAGCACGGGCGAGCCGGAGATGAAGCCGCGGCCGGCCTCGAGCAGGGCCGTGATCGGGTTGACGGAGGCGACACCGTGAATCCAACCCTGAAGCAGATTCAGCGGGACGTACACAGGCGCGAAGAACAGGAGAAGGAAGACCGGCATCTGCATGACCGGAGCAGCCTGCTGGGAACGCAGGCGCATCGCGACGCCGGTGGCCCAGAGCGTCCCGGCGAGATTGAGGAGCAGCGCGAGCGCATAGAGGCCGAACAGGTCGATCCCGTTGCCGCCGACATTCATCTGTGCGAGCAGCGCCACGATCGTCACGACGACGGCGACGGTCGCCCAGCGCACGAGTGCCGAGAACGCGTAGCCGAGCAGGATCCCGCTGCGGTTCGGAGCCGCGAGCATCAGCCGCCGCATGAAACCGCTGTCGAAGTCCCGTGCGATTCCGAATCCTGTGAACACACCGGCGAACGCGGCGGACTGCAGCAGGACGAACACGAACTGGAAGGCGGTGTAGCCCGTCGGAAAATCGAACCCGGGCACCTGACGGATACGCGACAGACCGCCGACGAACGCGGCGAAGAAGAAAAGCGGAAACATCAACGAGGGCAGCAGGAACGCCTTGTTCGTGAAAAAGGTGTGAAGCACGCGCCACGACACGCCGCGTGCGACGAAGAGAGCATCGGTCACGTCCGCTCCAAACGATTCCAGAGTGCGTGCGTCGCCAGCGCGAAGCCGACGATGCTCAGTCCGGCGGAGACGGCGAAGCCGAGACCGATGGTCTGCCAGTCCCACCCCGTGATCACGAGCGCCCGCACCGCCTCGATCAGATACGAGACCGGGTTTACCGTCGCCACCCACCGAAACCAATTCGCCTCCATCAAGTTGCGGGGGATGTTCATCGACGACAGGAAGAGAAAGACGAAGAAGACGGGAAAGAGGCCCTGCACTGCCTCCGTCGAGCCCGTGCGTAACGCAGCCCAACTGCCGAGCGACGCGAACGCGAGCGCGATGCACGCCTCCAACAGCAGAAGCACCGCCGCGCCGCCGACCCCGCTCTGCAGACGCACGCCGAACGCGAGACCGACGGCGAGATAGAAGACCCCCTGCACGAGGGCGATCGTCAGCAGCCCGCCGAGCTGTCCGACGAGGAGCACGATTCCCCGCACCGGAGTCAGTGCCAGCCTGTTCAGGAAACCCGTCTGAATGTCGCGCGCGAACTCGACGTTGGCATTGATCGTCGCGAGCAACGCGCCCTGGACGAACGGCACGGCAAGCGCGAAGGCGACGAACGAGTTGGTCGGAAAGCCCGGAAGCTGAGTCTCCGCCCTCAGCCCGCCGGCGTTCACGGCGAACAGCAGCATCGGAAAGATCAGCGGGAAGACGACATTCGCCGGCTGTCGTGCCGTGCGGACGACCGCGCGCGTACCGAGCGCCGCAGTCTGAGCGAGAGCTATAGCGCTCACGCTTTGACGGGCTCGAGCTCCTGCTCGGAGTCCTGCTCCTCCTCGTCTCCCGCGCCCTCGAGATGGCGTCCGGTCTTCGCGAGGAAGACGTCGTCGAGCGTCGGCTCGTGGATCTGCAACTGGGAGAGGACGACGCCCTCGGCGTCGAGCGCGCGAACGATCTCCGCGAGATTCCCGTCCGACGATGTCAGCTGGACCGCGATGCTGCCAGGCCCGTAGCCGGTCGTCTGCTCCCCGAACCGCTCGAGCACCGACACCAACGCACCGCGCTGATCGGGGTTGGCCGGCACCGCCTCGACCGTCGAGCAGGCGATGTCCGCCTTCAGCTTCTCGGGAGTTCCCTCGGCGACGATCCGGCCGTGGTCGATGATGGCGACACGGTCCGCGAGGACATCCGCCTCTTCGAGGTACTGGGTCGTCAGGAACACGGTGACGCCCTCCTCCTTCGCGAGGCGACCCACCTCGACCCAGAGCGCTGTGCGGCTCTGGACGTCGAGCCCGGTCGTCGGCTCGTCGAGAAAGAGGATGCGCGGCCGGTGCACGAGTGCCAGCGCCAGGTCGAGACGACGCTTCATCCCGCCGGAGTAACCCTTGACCTTGCGGTCGGCCGCTTCGGTCAACCCGACCCGGGTGAGCAGTTCGTCGGTCCGCTCACGTCGCTCCTCGCCGGTGATCCCGTGCATCGTGGTCTGCAGCCGCAGGTGCTCCCGTCCCGTCAGGAACGGATCGAGGGCGGCCTCCTGCAGCGCCGCACCGATCGCCTTCCGCACTTTCGGCCCGTCCTTGACCACGTCGTACCCCGCGACCGTGGCGGTGCCGGCCGTCGGCGGCAGCAACGTCGTGAGCATGTGGACGGTGGTGGACTTGCCCGCGCCGTTCGGGCCGAGGAAGCCGTAGATCTCACCCGGGTCGACGCGAAGATCGATTCCGTCGACGGCACGCGGCCCCTTCTTGAACTCGCGGACGAGCCCGTGCGCCTCGATGCTGTTCTCGCGAGGGGCGTCCACCCCCCGCAGGCTACCCGCGCGCCAGCTCTCGCCGAAGGACCGCAGCGAGCGCGGTCAGGGCGACGCGAGTCTCGTCGAGTCTCGGCTCGCGGGTCGTGAGGTGCTGCAATCCCAATCCGGGCATCAGGACAATGCGCGCGACGCGCGGCAGGCTCTGCACGAGCTGCCAGAGCTCCATCGTGAGCGCCAGCGCGAGCACCGACACGACGAGCGGGGTCAGCGCGGTTGCGGGCAACGGCCAGAAGCGGCCGCCGACGATCGCCACGGGCATGAGCAGCGCGGCGAAGTTCGTACCGCAGCGCAGTGAGAAGCGGGTGGGCACCGCGGTGCCCTGCCACGTCTCCCGAAGACGCCGTTGTTCGAGCGCAGCGATCGCGCGGTGCTCCGCGCCGTGCAGGTACAGCGTGCGCCCCCGCAACAGCCAGCCCATCAGTGCGAACGTCGTCACGAATCCTGCGGTGAGCCCGAGCCAGTTCGGTGCGAAGGCGAGGGCGAGCGGAAGGAGGATCGCAACGATCAGAAAGAGTCGTTCGCGCCCGCGCGCGACACCCTCACGCCTGAAGAGGGGCGACAGGGATCCGGACAGGCGCACGAGGCCGCGCGCAAATGGAATGGCACGCAGCGCGCGCGGAGCCATCGGCATCCGCCCCTCACGCAGGCTTCCGTCGGTTCCCGCGAAGGCCCAGTAATGCTCGCTGACGATCACGACGCCGTTGGCACGGGCCATGCCGCCGACGCGGGGCACGGCGGAGCGGTTTCGTTCCTCGAACTGAGTCAGGAAGGCGGCGGGATCCACCCAGCCATGATCGCCACAGCAAGGCCGCCCGGCAAGTGCCGGGCGGCCCATTTCCTGCTTTCGGCGGTCCTAGGTGCTTACCAGCGCCCGCGCGAGAAGAAGCCGAGCAGCGCGAGCACGAGGATCACGATGAGGATGATCCAGAGGATGCTCATGCGATTTCGTGCCTCCTTTTGGTCTCGATTGTCGACCTGCACGGAGTGATTCCGCCTGGATCAACGAGAAAACACCCGGCCCGGATGCGTGACGGGAAGCGTCACCAGAGTGATCGCCGCGCTCCGCCCGGATCGCGACCGAGGAGCTGCCGCCCGTGGCGGCGTGAGCGGAACTGTCACAGGTCTGAAACCCATAGCCGCCCCAGATTGAGTCAAGATAACTCGTGGCCCACGCCAAGACGCCTCTCGAGACGGACGACGCGCGGCTGCTCAACCGGGAGCTGTCCTGGCTCGACTACAACGCTCGGGTTCTCGCCCGTGCTGCGGACACGGCGCTCCCGCTGCTCGAGCGGTCGCGTAATTGCGCGTACTTCTCCTCGAATCTCGACGAGTTCTTCCAGGTGCGCGTCGCCGGCCTGATGGGGCAGGAGGAAGCAGGCCTGCTCGTCCGGTCCGCCGACGGGCGGACTGCACAGCAGACGCTCGCCGAGATCCGAGAGCGCACGCTCGAGCTGACCTCCACCCAGGCGAAGCTGTGGAAACGGGACCTGCGCCCGGCGCTCGCGGAAGCCGGAGTCGTCGTCGGTGACGTCGACGACTGCAACCGCAAGGAGCTCGACGAGCTCGACCAGCGCTTCGACCGCGACATCTTTCCCATCCTGACCCCGCTCGCCGTCGGGCCGGGCCAGCCGTTTCCCTATATCTCGCCTCTCTCCCTCAGCCTCGGAATCTTCGTCCGCGACGGGGACACCGGGGAGGAGCGCTTCGCTCGCGTGAAGGTGCCCGAGCTGCTGCCCCGCTTTCTCGCGATCGGCGAGCGCGGGCTCCTCTTGCCGCTCGAGCGCGTGATCCGGCACTTCTTGCCGCGCCTGTTCCCCGGCATGGAAATCGTCGAGTGCTGCGCGTTCCGAGTCACCCGCGATGCGGACTTCGAGGTTTCCGACGAGGCCGACGACCTCCTCGAGGCGGTGCAGGACGAGCTGCGGCGCCGGCGTTTCGGCGATGTGGTGCGAGTGGAGGTCTCGGGCTCGGTTTCGAGCCGGATGCTCGAGCGGCTCGAGCGAGGACTGCACGCGACCCGAGACCAGATCTACCTGATCCAGGGCCTACTCGATCTTGCCGAGCTCCAGGAGCTCGACCGCCTCGACCGCCCCGACCTCAAGGACGAGGCGTGGTTCCCGGTCGTGCACCCGCGGTTCGCTGCGCAGGCCGACGCCGACGAGCTGTTCGCGGAGATCAGGCGGAACGACATCCTCGTCCACCATCCGTTCGACTCCTTCGCCTCGAGCTTCGAAGCTTTTCTGCTCGCGGCGTCGCGCGACCCCGCTGTCGTCGCACTCAAGACCGCGCTGTATCGCACCAGCGAGGACTCGCCGGTCGTTCCTGCATTGGTGGAGGCGGCCGAGCGCGGGAAGCAGAGCGTGTCGCTGATCGAATTGAAAGCGCGGTTCGACGAGCACCGGAACATCGGCTGGTCGCGCTCGCTCGAGCAGGCCGGCGTCCATGTCGTCTACGGGTTCCCGAATCTCAAGATCCATGCCAAGGCAACACTCGTCGTCCGCCGCGAGGGAGATGAGCTCCGCCGCTACGTGCACCTCGGCACCGGCAACTACAACATCCTCACCGCGCGCACCTACGAGGACTACGGGCTCTTCACGGCCGACCCCGAGATCGCTGCCGACGTCGCGGATCTCTTCACTCACCTGACGGGCTTCGGACGTCCGCAGGCGTACCGCAAGCTGCTCGTTGCACCGTGGGGATTGCGCCAGGGACTGCTGGAGCGAATCCGCGAGGTGCGGCGTGCGGCGGCCGACGGTGAAGAGGCTCGCATCCGGATCAAGGTCAACAACCTGACCGACGAGGAGATCATCGAGGAGCTCTATCGCGCAGCGCAGGAAGGCGCCAAGATCGACATCGTCGCGCGCAGCATCTGCACGCTTCGTCCGGGCGTGCCGGGCCTCAGCGAAACGATCCGCGTGCGCAGCATCCTCGGCCGGTTTCTCGAGCACAGTCGCTTCTTCATTTTCGATGCCGGAAACAAGCGCACGTTCCTCCTCGGAAGCGCCGATCTGATGCCGCGGAATCTCGATCATCGCATCGAGCTGCTGGCGCCGGTCGAGGACGGCCGGGCGCAGCAGGATCTCCTCAGGGCCTTCGACGTGCTGCTTGCCGACAAGGCGTCTGCCTGGGAGATGAGCTCCGAGGGGCGCTGGATGAGGCTTCGGCCGAAGAAGGGAGATCGCGGCCGCCAGGCGCAGCAGGTCTTCATGCGCAGTGCTCGCGCCCGCGCGCGCCGCCGAGCTGCTTCCGGATCGCGCTGACATTGCACTTCTCCCGTTTTATTGCACCCACACAGGGTGACGACCGGCTGGCTGGTCAGAATCGGCGCGATGCGGGTCGGAATCGTCGACGTAGGAGCGAACACGCTCCGGTTGCTGGTGGCTGCTCAGGAGGACGGCCGCCTGGTCGCGTTGCGCGAGCAGCGAGTGCAGCTCGGCCTGGGTGAGGAGATCGAGCGTTCTGGCGCCCTGGGCGACGAGAAGCTCGCGGAGGCGGCCGCCGTCGCACGCGCACATGTCCGGCGGGCGCGCAAGCTCGGCTGCGATCGCATCGACGTGCTCGTGACGTCACCGGGACGCCAGGCTCGCAACGGCCACGAGCTGGCCTCGGTCCTGCGAGAGGCGACGGGCGTCGCGACGAAAGTCCTCCGGCCGGAGGAGGAAGGCGAGCTCGCCTGGTACGGCGCGGTTGCCACGGCCGAGGACCCACCGGATTCGATTGCCGTTTGCGACGTCGGCGGCGGCTCGACGCAGCTTGTCGTCGGGACGGTCTCGGGCGGACCGGCCTGGGTGCGTTCGGTCGATCTCGGTTCGCTGAGGCTCACGCGCAGAACGCTCGACTGTGCACCGCCGTCTCAGAGGGACCTCGACGCCGCGCGACGCCAAGTCGAGGCAGCCTTCGTCGACCTCGCACCTCCGCTTGCGCTGGCGGGAATCGCAACCGGTGGAACGGCCCGCGCACTGCGCCGCGTCGTCGGAACGACACTCGAGCCCGAAACGCTCGCGAGCGCTGCGCGCAAGCTGGCAAAGCGCTCCGACCGAGCGATCGCCAATGACTACGGCGTCGACCGTGCCCGCGCCCGGACGCTGCTCGCGGGCACGCTCATCCTCGTCGAAGTGCAGCGCCGACTCGGGATTCGGCTCCAGGTCGGGCGTGGCGGGATTCGTGAGGGCGCGGCGCTGCTCGCGCTCGAAGAGCTCGCCGTCGCGACCGGCTAAGAACGGATGCTCTCGACGACGCGTCCGTGCTCATCGAGCACGAGCGCCTCACCCTTCTTCTGACTCACGCCGGCCAGTGCGTCGCTGAGCCCGCCGTGACCGCAGACGGCGACGTCCTGACCGAGTAGCGAGCGAACGAGCTCGGCGCCCTGCTCGAGCTGTTGCTCCTCACCGAGCTCGTCGCGAATCTCGACCTCGAGGCCGCGCCCCCGCGCGAGTGGCTCGACAGTCTGGACGCACCGGTCGTACGGGCTCGACAGGATGCGGGTCAGCCGGCGGCCGGAGAGCGCAGCGATCAGATCGGCGGCCTGCTTCCTGCCGCGCTCGTCGAGCGGCCGGCGGCGATCGTCGCCTGACCACTCGGTGCGCTCGCCGGCGCGGGCGTGGCGGATGAGCAACATCACCGACTCAGCTCGAGCGACCGCAGGACGTCGAGGTCGCGGCGGTGACTCAGCCGTCCGGCGGCCTCGTCCAACGTGAGCCACTCGATGCGGTCGACCTCGTCATTCGGTTCGAAGCTGCCGGAGCAGTCTTCCATCACCCAGTAGCGAACCGTCTTGTCGCGCAGCTTGGGATCCTTGTAATGCGTGCTGGCCAGCTCGCGGCCGAGCTTGCCCACGAGACCGGTCTCCTCCCACAGTTCTCGCAACGCCGCGTCTTCGTCTCGCTCACCTTCCTTGACCTTTCCCTTCGGAAACGTCCAGTCCAGGTAGCGGGGCCGGTGCACGAGCAGCACCTCCAGGGCTCCGTCATCGCGTTGCCGCGTCGGTACGCCGCCCGCGGCCTGCACCGTCTCTCTCAGGCCCAGGCCTTGCGCCCCTGTCGCTGGAGCTTCCTCCATGCCCTCGGCAGTGATCTCCTCGCCTGGCGCCGGCGACTCTGCTGACGCTCGAGCAGCCGTCCGGCCGCGAAGACGGCCTCGGGTGTCTTCGCGCGCGGAACGAGAGCCGTGAGGCATCCCTCGGCAACGACCGCATCCTGGTGGTCGCCGACGACGTCCTGAAACGACTTCGCCGCCTCAGCGAACTTCTTCCCCTGCTTGCCGCCGGCCAGCTCAGCCGAGTACCTCGCCCGCTTCCCGCGCTTTCGCACCTCGTGCAGAGCCTCGTCGGAGGGGCTCTTGCCAAGCGCGCGCACGGCAGCGCCGAGCCGCCTGAACTCTTTGCGCGCCAGCTTGTCGAGCCTGGCGTCGGCCGTCCGCACACGGGGCGCCTCGGCGGCGCGCTCGAGCTCTCCGAGCAGCGCGAGATAGCGCGGGCTTTCGAGCGCCACGACGAGCCGCTTTTGCGCGCGGCGGCGCTCGCCCTCCAGTTGCCGCACGATCGTCGCCCCGGGCTTGCCGAGCTCGGCCGCGTCCGGCGCGAGCCGGGCGAGCAGCACGTCGAGGTCGCGTGCAGGCGCAAGCTCGCCGCCCAGCCACTTCAATTCTTCACGCAGGGCCTCTGCCCACTCGACGTCGAGCAGAGGACGAGCCGTGCGAAGCGCCGAGCGCGCACGCCGGGTCGCGACGCGGATCTGATGAATGCGTTCCGGATCGTCGTCGAGACGCGCACCGGGATCGTGGCGCGCCAGCTCGTCGACCTGCTGCTGCAGATACGCGCGGAATCGATCCAGGGCAGGCGCGCCCTTCTTGGGCTGCGGCCGCCGCTTTGGCTTCGGGAGCTCGGGCTTCCAGTCGGCCACCATCGTGATGACGCTCTGTCCTTCGAGGACTGCCGTCTCGACGTCGTCCCCGTTGGTGCGGGTCCGCGTCTTGGCAACTTCGACGAGAGGACGTCCGAGGAGCGGCGCTGCGAGCAGAGCGAGGATCTCCTGCGGCGGCCCCGCCGGCCCACCGTCTGCTGCGCGCGTCTCGTTTCCGACTTCGACTTCCCAGACGCTCTTGCCGTTTTCCATCCGCCGGCGCAACACGATCCCCGCACGGGCGAGGTGCCTGTCTTCGGTGTCGTGGTAGGTCGCTGTGAAGATGCGAGAACCGTTGGTGGAGTCAGTGACCGTCACAGCCGCGTGATCGTAGCTCCGGTGGGCTGGCCGCGCCGCAAGATCGCAGCTGAGCGTTCACCAGTTCGTCATATCGCCGCTCACAAGCCTGCTTCGATCCGTTTGCCGCCTGTTCACCCATGAGGACCGGACCGTCACGCACCGTCTGGCCATGGAGTTCGCCGTCATCGCGCATCGACTGACGGAGACGAACCACGCGCTCGCCACGCGGGGCTGGCAGGGCGTGCGCTCGCACCTGCTCACCCCGCGCCAGGCGTTGCTCCGATTGCGGTCCGGCGACGTCGCGCTCAATCGCCTGGACGTGTCGACCGACCTCGACGGCGTCGAGAAGGGCATCTGGAGCATCACCCAGCTCGAGGCTCAGGGCGTCCGGGTGCTGAACCGACCGCCGGCCTTGCTCGCCTGCCATGACAAGCTGCTCGCAGCACGAATTCTCGGCTCTCACGGCATTCCGCATCCACGTACACGCCGACTCGAATCGGCGAGCTCCGCCCACGGGTTGCGCTATCCGGTCGTCGTCAAGCCGCGCTTCGGAAGCTGGGGACGCGACGTCGAGCTTTGTTGCGACCGCGAGGCGCTCGACCGGTACATCGCGGAAATGAACGAGCGCCAGTGGTGGAGCATCGGTGGAATCGTTCAGGAGCTCGTGCCTCCACTGGGCATCGATCTGCGCGTCGTCGTTGCCGCGGGCGACGTGGTCGGAGCAGCAACGCGAACGGCCGCGCCGGGCGAGTGGCGGACGAATGTCGCGATCGGCGGGACTCCAAGTGGAGCGGTTCCTCCGAAAGACGCCTGCGAGCTTGCGATCGAGGCGACGCGTGCGCTCGGCATCGACTTTGCCGGCGTCGATCTCCTCCCACTCGGCGATGACTGGGTCGTGCTCGAGGTGAACGGTGCCGTCGACGTCAGGAGGCTCTATTCACTCGAGACAGACGTGCACACGGCCGCGCTCCTCTCGCTGCGGAGGCTCGTAGGCGAGTCGATCGTGCTCGCCTAGCGACAGCGGGTGGCTTACGCCTCGCGCGGAGCCGGGTGTGACGCGTCCGTGAACTCGCGGAACTCAGCAGTCAGCAGATACGCGATCTGTTCGCCGATGTCGACGGCGTGGTCGCCGATGCGCTCGAGCGCGCGCGACACCACGACCATACGGAGCCCGTACTCGCGCATAGCGGGATCTCCACCGAGGTCGAGGATGCGTTCCACGATGCGCCTGTTGGCGCGATCGACCAGCTCGTCGAGATCAACGAGGGATTCGGCGCCCGCGAGATCGCGGTTCTGGAATGACGCGAGCGCGACGCGGATCATCTCTTCGCAGCGGGATCCCATCTCCTCGAATCCCTCGATGAAGCGAGGCCCCGGGTCGACCTCGGGCACGAGCTTCGAGAGCTTGGCGATGGTCACGCAATAGTCCGCCATGCGCTCGAGGTGCAGGTTGACGTGCAGGATCGCGAGCACGAGGCGAAGATCACTCGCGACGGGAGTCTGCCGCGCGAGCAGAGATTGGATGCCCTCCTCGATCGAGATGTAGCGCGCGTCGACGTCATCGTCGAAAGCGATCACCTCGTCGGCAAGCTCGTGATCGCGTTGATCGAGCGCGTTGACCGCCCCGCGCAGTGCGCGGAGCACGAGCGCTCCCTCTTCCTGGAGTGTCGATTCCAGGAGATTGAGATCGTCTTGAAAAGTCGCTCTCATCCGAATCTGCCGGTGACGTAATCCTCTGTTCGCTTGTCGGACGGATTCGTGAAGATCTTGTCCGTGCTGTCGTACTCGACCAGGACGCCCGTGCGCCTACCCTCTCCGACCTCGAGCGTGAAGAACGCGGTGAGATCGGCGACTCGAGCGGCCTGCTGCATGTTGTGCGTGACGATCACGATTGTGTAGTCCTTCTTCAGCTCGTGCATGAGATCCTCGATCGCCGAGGTCGCGATCGGATCTAGAGCCGAGGCAGGCTCGTCGAGCAGGAGCACCTCTGGCTCGATCGCGATCGCTCGTGCGATGCAGAGCCTTTGCTGCTGTCCTCCCGACAATGACAGCGCGCTCTTCTTCAGCCGATCCTTGACCTCTTCCCACAAAGCGGCGCTCGTGAGGGCCCGCTCCACACGCTCGTCGAGACCGCCCTTCAGTCCGAGCACGCGCGGGCCCCAGGCGACGTTGTCGTAGATCGACTTCGGAAACGGATTTGCACGCTGGAACACCATTCCGATCCGCCGCCGCACCTCGACGGGGTCGACGCCGTCGCCGTAGATGTCCTGGCCGTGGTAGAGGACCTGCCCGGTGACTCTGGCGCTGGGGACGAGGTCGTTCATGCGGTTCAGGCAGCGAATGAAGGTGCTCTTCCCGCAGCCCGACGGGCCAATCATCGCGGTGATGTAGTTGTTGTAGATCTCGAGGTTCACGCCGCTGATGGCGGTTGTCGGACCGTAGTCGACCTCGAGCTCCCGAATGTCGAAGACGGTCTCTCGCTGAGCGGGCGCAGGCGCCTTTCGCTCACTGGCGATTTCCACGGGGCCCACGTTGATCGGAATCGTAACGTCGTCGGTCATCATCGACCTAGTTTCCTCCTGGATCGGGCAAGGAGTGCCTTGGCGCCGAGGCTGGCGACCAAAACGAACACCATCAGGACGAGCGCTGCACCCCAAGCCTGCTCGTGGAGCGCCTGGTCGGGCTGCTCCGAGTACGTGAAGATCAGAACGGGGATGTTGGGGAGCGCGTGGGTGACGTCGGTCGACACTCCCGGGCTGAAGATCGAAGAGGTGAAGAGCAGCGGGGCCGTCTCGCCGGCCGCACGTGCGACTGCCAGCACAGCGCCGGTCAGGATCCCGCCGAACGTCGTCGGCAGGATGATTCCGAGCACCGTCCGCCAGCGGCTCACGCCGAGCGCGAGACCGGCCTCGCGAAGTGCCGAAGGCACGAGCAGGAGGACCTCCTGCGCTGCGCGGGCGACGAGCGGCAGCATCACGATCGCGAGAGCGAATGCGCCCGCGTATGCGCTCTGGGTGTGCCCGATCACGAGCAGCCCGTAGACGAAGATTCCGGTCACGATCGTCGGCAGCCCGTTCAGGATGTCGAGGACGAGCTGGACCGGGCCGGCAACGGCGGGCCGGGCGAACTCGGTCAGGTAGATGGCGATCAGCACGCCGACAGGCAGCGCCATTCCGGTCGCCATCCCGACGATGAGGGCAGAGCCGATCAGCGCGCTCGAGATCCCGCCGCCTGCACCGCCGAAGAGGCTCGGCGCCTTGGTGAGGAAGTCCAGGCTCAGTGCCGGTGCCGCACGGATCGCGACGGAGGCGATCACGATTCCGAGCACGGCGACCGCGAGCAGCGCTGCTCCGGTGCCGATGCCCTCCATGATCTTGTTGACGATGCGCCGGCGGCGTAGGCGTCCACTGGGGCGGAGCGAAAACTCGGGCACCGCCGCGGACATCAGCGCGCACCCCGCAGTGGATCGAATCGTCGCGCGATCAGCTGTGCCAGTACGTTTGTGAGCAGGCCGATGAAAAGCAGGATGGCCGCGAGATAGAGCAAGGACGCTGATTCGAGACCCGAGGCTGCCCCCTGGTAGCTCGCCGCGATCTTGCTTGCGATCGTGTCGCTCGGCCCGAAGATGTTCCTCGTGATCCTGGTTCCGCCGCCGATCACCTGCGTGACCGCGATTGCCTCACCGAGCGCGCGGCCGACGCCGAGGATGATCGCCGCCGCGATTCCCGTCCGCGTCGCCGGCAGGATCACCCCCCGCACCATCTCCCAGCGAGTCGCTCCCAGTGCGAGCGCACCTTCTTCGAGCTCACTCGGAACCTGTAGGAAGAGCTCGCGGCAGATGCTCGCGATGATCGGGACGATCATGATCGTCAGGATCAGAGCCGCCGTGAACATTCCGGTTCCGGTCGCTTCCGGCGCGCCGAAGATCGGAATGAAGCCGAGGTTGGCATGCAGCCATGGCTCGAGGTGGTGAGCCAGAAAGGGACCGAGCACGAGGATTCCCCAGAGCCCGAGCACGACGCTCGGGATGGCCGCGAGCATTTCCACGAGCGAACCGATCACCCCGCGGGCCCCACGAGGGGCGAGCTCGCTGAGCCAGAGCCCGATCGCGATCGCGAGCGGCGCGGCGATGAGGAGGGCAAGCAGCGAGCTGACCGCTGTGCCGTAGACGAACGAGAGCGCGCCGAAGTGCTTCCGCACCGGGTCCCAGGTGCTCGACGTGAGGAAACCGAGCCCGAATTTGGACATGGCGGGCCAGGCGAGCGCGACCACCTTCCAGACGATCGCCCCGAGGAGGGCGATCGCAGCCAATGCGGCGGCGAGGGTGATCCCTAGAAGGGCGACGTCGCCGATCCGGTCGGTCAGCCGACGGCTCGAGGCCTGAAGGCGATACTCGGAAGGAACCGCTGCCATCGGGAAAGGGAACCCTAATCGGGGCCTTGGGTGGAGGTGCAGCTTTCACCGCCTCGTAACCACAACTTCACCTTCCGGCACCCCCGCGTCCACTTCCGGGAGGGCAGGCTTCGAGCGGTTGAAACCGACGAGAAACCAAGGGGAGGAATCACACTTGAGCAGGAAGACCCTCGCACTCCTGGGTGCGCTCATCATCTCTTCGCTGGCGCTCTCGAGCGTCGCCGGAGCCACATCCGCGAAGAGCAATGCAGGAAGCCTGACCGGTGCCGGCAGCTCCTTCGTGTCGAAGCTCGTGCAGACGTGGATTCCGCAAGTCGACCAACAGCTCGGCCTGAAGGTCACGTACGGGCCGATCGGGTCGGGCGGCGGCATCAACGCGATCACGAACCGCACCGTCGACTTCGGCGCGAGCGATGCACCGCTCTCACCCGACCAGTTCGCGGCCTGCAAGGGCTGCACGCAGATCCCGTGGGCGCTGTCAGCGACGGCGATCGCCTACAAGGGCGATTCGCTGCCGAACCACATCCATATGACGGGTGCGGTGGTCGCGAACATCTTCCTCGGCCGAATCACGAAGTGGAACGACCCGGCTCTCGTGAAGCTCAACAAGGGGAAGTCCCTCCCGAACCTCGCCATCACGACGATCCACCGATCTGACAACAGCGGCACGACATACAACCTCACCGAGTATCTGAACTCCGTGAGTCGGACCTGGAAGAGCGGACCCGGCAAGGGCGTCTCTGTTTCCTGGCCGAACGGGGTCGGTGCGCGCGGCTCCTCGGGCGTGTCGGCGGCGCTCAGTCAGACTGACGGAGGCATCACGTACGTCGACGTTGCCTTCACGCTCTCGAATCACTTCAAGTTCGCTGCGGTTCAGAACCGGGCCGGCGTGTTCGCGCTACCCGGGCTGAACGGGATCAAGGCGGCCGGGGCGACGATTCTTCGCGTCGCGCCCGACAACGGTGGCATCTCGATCGTGAACCCGTCGAAGCGGCAGAAGATCGCCTACCCGATCTGCACGTTCACGTATGTGATCGTCCCGAAGCAGACGGCGAAGGCAGCCGAGCTCAAGCAGTTCATTCGCTGGGCGCTCACCAAGGGACAGACAGACGGCCCGAAGCTCCTCTTCTCGCCGCTGCCGAAGGTCGTCCTCAAGGCGTCGCTCAAGACTCTTCCACTAATCCACACGTAATTGGCGAAGGACGCTACGGGGCGGGGAAGCTGCACGAAATGTGCAGCCCTCGCCCCGGGCCACCCGATGCCTCGACCTTCCCGCCCGCCGAGACGACGACGTGCTTGACGATCGCAAGCCCGAGCCCGGTGCCGCGAGAGGCACGAGCTCGATCGCTGCGGTAGAAGCGCTCGAAGAGCCGGGGCAGCTCCTCTTCTTCGACACCACGGCCGTCGTCAGAGACCTCGAGCACCCCGGGGCGTGCCGCCAGCAGCAACGTCGAGCCGGGGCCGGCATAACGGATCGAGTTCTGCGCAAGGTTCTCGACGACGGTCTGGAGCATCCGGCGCCGGAGCGGCAGCTCGACGTCCGGCTCCGCGTCGATCCGAATCTCCACGTCAGCTCTCTCAGCGCTGTCGGCGAGCCGCGCACGCACCTCCTCGAGAACCGGAAGCACATCGGTGCCGCCGAGCGCAACGACCTCCCTGCCACTCTCCAGCTCAGAGAGGAAGAGGACGTCGTTGACGAGCTCGGTCATCTGCTCCACCTGCTCCCGCGCCTGGTCAAGAAGGTCGTCGCGGTCCGCATCCGGCAAGGCGGCCGTCTCCAGCAGGGCCAGCAGCCTGGCGAGAGGCGTCCTCAGCTCATGAGAGACGGCAGCCGTGAATCCGACCCGAAGCTCCTGGTATGCCCTCGCGTCCTCCATGATTCAGGTCGAGTATGGCCAAAGTCCTGATCGTCGAAGACGACGCAGTCATCGCCGAAGGCATGGCACGCCATCTGGCGTCGGCTGGCTTCGACCCGGTTGTGGTCGGCAAGGGAGAACAGGGACTCGCGCGGCTGCGGTTCGAGCATCCCGACGTCGTGGTGCTCGACCTGATGCTTCCCGAACGTGACGGCTGGAGCGTGATCGAGGCTGCACGCGCAGAGGGCATCGCGACACCGATCGTGGTGGTTTCGGCGCGCGGCACCGAGCACGACCGTGTCCACGCTCTCGACCTCGGGGCCGACGACTACCTCGTCAAGCCGTTCTCGATGAAAGAGCTCGTAGCTCGTGTTCGCGCGGCCTCGAGGCGGGCAACGCGCCGAGAGGAGGCGCCGCGCGGCGAGCCGATCGACATCGAAGAGCTCAGGATCGATCCGCGCGAGGTTCAGGCGTTCGTCGACGGGGAGAGCGCCGAGCTGACACCTACGGAATTCCGGCTCCTCTACCAACTCGCGCTCGAACGTGGGCGGGTCGTCACCCGCGACGAGCTCCTGCAGAAGATCTGGGGTCGCCGGGAGACGCACCGCGACCGCACCGTCGATGTCTTCGTTCGCCGCCTCCGGGACAAGATCGACCGTCGAGCGTCCCAGCACACATTTATCCAGACGCGCTATGGCGTGGGTTACAGACTGGAGCCTGAGGCAAAGAACGAGGTGTGAGGCCGGCGGTACGTCACGAGCCGTTCGGCACGAGCGTCGCAACCGTGCGGCGGCCGTCCGCCTCATAGACCACGTCGACCGTCTCGTGGCGGCGGTAGGTGCCGGCGATGCCGAGGAAGATCGACAGCCAGCGGAGCGGGCCCAATCGACCCTCCTGAGCGAGCTCGCGGCGGAAGACGAGCTCGTCGCCGAGCCGGTCGAAGTCCCGTCCGGGCTCCTGCCGGATCCCGTTCACGTACACCTCGTAACCAGCTCCCACCCCCGGCGGTAGGTGGATGCGCGAATGTCCCTCCACCTCTCATAGGATGCCACCGCCGGTGAGGCGCAGAGCCCTTGTCCTCATGCTTGTCGTCAGCGCCGCGCTGGTGCTGTCAGCCGTCGCCTACGCAGGCAACGGAGGCTTCGCGCCGCTCACGCCCCACTCGCCGAACGCAAAGCGGATCAACGACTCGTACGTCTGGATCTCGATCTTCACCGGCGCGATCTTCGTGCTCGTCGAGGGCGCGCTGATCGTGTTCATCGTGAAGTACCGCCGGCGCGGGCGCCCACGCACGGCGGAAGGGCCACAGATCCACGGCGCGACACGGCTCGAGTTGATCTGGACCGCGGTCCCCATCCTGATCCTCGCCGCGATCGCCTCGTTCATCTTCTACAAGCTCCCCGGCATCCAGGACGTGCCGAGCGCCAAGGCCGAGGGCGGCCCGCTCGTCGTCCAGGTGAACGCGCATCAGTTCTACTGGCAGTTCACGTATCCCGACGGGCAGATCTCGATCGACGAGCTGCACGCACCGGTCAACCGAACTGTGCGCGTCAACATCACCTCGCAGGACGTCGACCACAGTTGGTGGGTCCCCGAGCTGGGCGGCAAGTTCGACGCCATCCCCGGCCACATGACACACACCTGGTTCAAGGCGGACCGCGTCGGAACGTACCGCGGGCAATGCGGTGAGTTCTGCGGGATCTACCACGCGGCGATGAAGTCCGTCGTCGACGTGCAGTCGCAAGCCGACTACACAGCGTGGCTCGCCACCGCGAACGGCACCCTCGGTCGCGGCGAGTGGCAGGGGTCGTGCGCGAAGTGCCACGGGCTCCAGGGCCAGGGCGGCTTCGGCCCGAACATCGCGACCAATGCTCTGCTCACGCAGCGGCAGGGTCTGGAGCAGTTGATCCGTCAGGGGAGGAACGAGATGCCGCCCGTCGCGCGCGGCTGGTCGGGCCAGCAGGTGGAGGCGCTAATCGCCTACCTGAAGCAGAGCGTCTACAAGGGGACGACGAGTGGCGGCTAGGGCAGCCGTAGAGCCGTACCGGCCGGACTGGCGCCAGGGGCGCGTCATGAGCTGGATCACCACCACCGATCACAAGCGGATCGGGATCCTCTACATCTGCACGTCTCTCGTCTTCTTCGCGGCGGGCGGGATCCTCGCGCTGCTCATGCGGGCACAACTCGCGCAGGCGAACGAGCACTTCATCACGAAGCAGAGCTACAACGAGCTCTTCACGATCCACGGGACCACGATGATCTTCCTCGTCGTCGTCCCGATCTTCGCCGGGTTCGCGAACTTCCTCGTCCCGTTGATGATCGGCGCGCGCGACGTCGCGTTCCCGCGGCTCAACGCACTGTCCTACTGGCTCTTCCTCTTCGGCGGCATCGTCCTCTACCTCAGCTTCTTCGCCAAGTACGGCGCGTCGAGGTCCGGGTGGTACGCCTATCCGCCGCTGTCGGCCAACATGTTCTCGCTCGGGCACGG
>DAITAW010000171.1:0-3977 GCA_036824055.1 Gaiellaceae bacterium
GGTCTGCGGCTCCCTCCCTGAACGCGACGCCCCACCCAGGCAGATAGCCGGGGCCGGCTGAGGATGTAGAAAGCACTCAGCGGATGTGGCGTCACGGTCCTCGACCTGCGAAGCTACAGCGCTACACGGCCGCAGCGCCCTTCATAGAGTCTCGCTGTTCAGCCGAGTTCCGCTACTACCGCCCGGCCCGGAGACGGTTGTGACGAGTCAGGGCGCGGCAGGCGGGCGTCTTACCCAGGCGATCCAACAGCGCAACGTTTGGGTCGGCGCGAGGGCGCTGCGTGGGTTCGAACATTCGCCGGCGCCGAACCGCACCGGTCGCCAGGTCCGGCTGGAGGCGCGCTCGGCGACGCCGAGAGGATCGATCCGAACGATGTGCGGGAACTGCTCGTTCGGATTCTCCCAGGCGGGACTCAGCTCGAGCACGCGACACCTGCCGGGACAGTCCCCTCGCAGCGATGCGCTGTAGAAGTGCGTGCCCGGCTTCACCGGGCCGAGTTCGAGCGTGCTGGTGGCGCCGTACACGTCGTCGTAGAGGCCAACGGCGAGCGAGAGCGCCGGAGTGCCGGGCGCCACGGCGATGCGCAGCCGCACGGCGCTGCCGCGCGCCACGACCGGCGCCGGCGCGCGCGGCGACAGCCGCCGCGCGATCAGTCCCTTGGACTGGGAGCTCAGACCGTCCGGCCAGGTGGCGACGGCGGCAAGCGGGCGCTTCACCTTCTAGGTCGGCAAGCGGCCTCACGCCTGCCTCGTTAGGGGCCGAGGACGGGCTGTAGATCGGCGGCTCGACACTCGCGCTGCCAAACAAAAACCCCGCTCTTTGCGGGGCTTCTCCTAGAGGGCGAGTTCTAAGAAGTGGGACGAGTTCTAAGAAAGACGGAGACCCGCAGCGCAAGCGGTGTGCCGCGGCCGCGCGGTCCGGACGAGATGCCGCTATAACGGCTACTCAGCGGTGCCGTTCGTGAATCGCAGCGATACGTTCGCGACGTCGTTCGCCAAGCTTAAGGTGATGTCGCGAGTCTCTGGTCTGCGTCGGGCTGCGATATCGAGAGGTGGATCAAGCCGTCGGCCGTGGAGTTCGCCGAACTCCGTTTAGTGCTCCGGCTTCAGTGAGCGACGCGGAGCTGGGCCTCGCGATCCGCGACCAACGAGCTGCGACGGCGCCTGAATGCAGTCAGTCGCGTATCAGGAAGCTGGCCGACGAACACGGCTTCGTCCTGGGCGACGTGGAGCAGCTGTTCCACGGACAGGCCTCGCATCACAGAAGCCCTGGTTCGTTCGTCCAAGTGATCGAGCCGAACCTTGGCGGCGCGACCCCAATCGCCGTGCACTGGCACGACTTGCTGGCATCATCGAGCTAGAAGGACCAGAGCGGCGAGCGCCTATCGCGATGCCCACTTCTCCCGTGTCCAGCTCGATCGACCTGTACTGGCTGCCTCTCGGCGCTGGTGGTCATTCGGTTCGTCTCAATGGGCGGGTCTTCGAGTGTTTCGTGGCGCGGCTCGAGGATCGAGAGAGCTGCGATCTCTACCACTCCGCGCTCGAGGTGCACCTGCCGGAGGGGCGCTTCGTGATCGAGCAGGCGCCGGCGTGGGGCGAACGCGGCGAGCGCGGCGTCGTCGCCCAAGGTGCAGTTGGGCTACGCGCGTTGGGCCGGTTTCGACTGTTCCGCTACGAGATCCGGTGCTGGCGTGACGGCGGCATCCCCGACGTTGCGGAGGCGGTCGACAGCCCGCAGCGCCTCAGCGACGATGCCGATCACGCTCGGCGGCTGCTCGAGCTGGTGCCGCAAGTGCCGACGCCGGTCTGGGGTCGCGACGAGCTGCGCACCGGCGAGATGTGGAACTCGAACTCGCTCATCTCCTGGCTGATCACGCGCAGCAGCCTCGACATCGACTCCGTTCACGTCCCCCACAGGGGACGCGCCCCCGGCTGGCACGCCGGCATCCTGATCGCGAACCGCCAGCAAGCGACAGCAGAGCCGACCGTGGAGCCGGGATGAGAAAAGACGTTCGCGAGTTCATCCGCCGGCTCGAGGGCGCCGGCCTCACGGTCGAGTCGACACCCGGGCACTACCGCGTGCTGCGAGACGGCAAGCCGCTGCGCAAGGCGAATGGGATGCCGTTCATGCTGCCGTTCTCTCCCGACACGACCCGCTGGCGCCGAGCTGCGACGATCGAACTGCGCCGACTCGGCATCAATCTGTAGCGGCGGGCGTGTGGGGTGCGGAAATTCGATCGCATGCGCGGAAACCGCGGATTTGCAGGCCGAACCGACCTTACGCACCCCACACCCACGCCACTACGCCGGTCGGTCAAGCGAGCGCCTGGCCCCGCACGCGATTCCGTTCGCCTGGAGCTCGTCGCCTCGCGCGCAGCGCGCGTTGGTGGGTTGCGGGCTCGGGCCAGGACCTGAGTGCAGGGCCAGTCGCGAACAGCTTACGCCGATTGGCGCGGGAGAGCGGTTAAGGCTTCTTCGCGATCCGCAACCACTTGCGGATCTTCGCGATCAGGTTGCCCATCGGGCGAGTCTATGCCGCTTTGCCAATCCGCTTCCGTTCCGGGCGAGATCTGAGCCGGGCTTGCTGACGACGAGGGTGATCTGCTCGACGGCCTCGATGACGAGCCTGTCGCCCACACCGGCTCCCGCCTTACAGCGTGCCTGCCAGCGCTCCCCGAGCAGCTGCACGCGGCCGTCAGGCTGACAGGGCGAGAGGACCGTGACCGGCAACCCGATCATCGCTTCGCGGCCCACCGCGATCGGTATCCGCTTGCTGTAGCGGAACCAGAACACCTTCTCCGCGATTTCCCAGACGATCGCGCACCCGACCAGCACCACTCCCCAAGGCGCCGGCGCCACGAACCGGGCAAGGAGGATCGAGCCGACAATGACCAGCATGTACAGGACCGTAGCCACCCGCAAGCGAGACGCGAAACCGTATCGTCTACCGCGATGCCACTCGATCTGATCGAGTTCCCCGCTGACGACCTCGCCCGCGCTCGGCGCTTCTGGGAGACGCTGCTCGACGTCTCGCTCGACGAGCGCAAGGAGAGCGAAGGCCAGGGCCTCCAGACCCGCGAGGCTCACCCATCGCTCGGACTGCACGAGCGTGGCCGCGGCCCGGGCGATCGCTTCTCGCTGCCCTACTTCCGCGTGCCCGATCTCGCGCAGGCGCTCGAGCGCCTCGTCGAGCTGGGGGGGAGCGTCGTCCACCCGGGCGAGCGCTGGGTGATCTGCCGCGACACTGAGGGCAGCCCGTTCGGGCTCACGGCTGAGGTAGTCGAGAACGACGGAATGCGACGCGGGAGGAGAGAGCGATGACCGGGAAGTCCGAATTCAGCTCCGAGGAGTGGGAGCTGATCCTGCAGGGTCCGCCGACCGCCGGGGTGATGGTTGTTGCGGCCGAGCGAGGCGGAGCGTTTCGCGAAACCCTCGCACTGGCCAAGTCCTACGTCGACGCTCGCCGCCATCACGGTGAGAGTGAACTGCTCGACGAGATCGTTTCGGCGAAGCCTGAGCTCGACCATACCCATTACGCCACTCCGCAGGAGCTGCGCGAACACGGCCTTCAACACCTCCGTGATGCAGTGGCGTTGCTCGAGCAAAAGTCGAGCCCGGAAGAGGTTGACGCCTACAAACGATTCGTGATCAACCTCGCTACGAGCGTCGCCGGCGCACACCGCGAACACGGCGTCGCGATCAGTGACAAGGAACAGGCTACGGTTGACGAGATCGCCAAGGCACTCGGAGTCGAAGCAACCCAGTAGCCGACACGCACACATTTGGGACAGAACACGACCCTCCCTGTCCGACCTGTGTGAAGGCGCCGAAGTCTTGTTGATCGAATCGCAGGGAACGGGCGGGGATCCCGCTCGCCTGGACGGTCACCGGCGGCAACCGCAACGACGTCACACAGCTAATCCCGCTGGTCGAGCGGGTGCCACCCGTACGCGGCAAGGTCGGCCGGCCACGCCGCC
>DAITAW010000053.1:0-16810 GCA_036824055.1 Gaiellaceae bacterium
GAGATCGACGCGATCGGCGGGCAGGAGATGCTCGAGCCGGTGCTGACGCCGGCGGAGCTGTGGGAGACGAGCGGCCGCATCGGGATTCCGATCGTCTTCAAGCTCAAGGACCGGGCCGGGCGCAACTACGTGCTCCCGTTCTCGCACGAAGAGACGATGACGTTCCACGCGCGCGAGCTGCAGTCGTACAAGCAACTGCCGCAGCTCTGGTACCACTTCTCGACCAAGGAGCGCGACGAGCCCCGGCCGCGCGCCGCGCTGTTGCGCGTGCGCGAGTTCATCATGAAGGACTCGTACTCGTTCGACCGCGACGAGGCCGGGCTCGACAGGAGCTTCGAGGCGCACCGGGGCGCGTACGGGCGCATCTGGGAGCGCTGCGGTCTCGAGGCGTACTACGTCGAGGCCGAATCGGGGATCATGGGCGGCCGGGAGTCCTCGGGCTTCATGGCGCCGGCCGAATCCGGCGAGAACATCCTCGTCCGCTGCGAGAACGGCGACTACTACGCCGACTACGACGCGGCGCGCGGGATTCCGCGTGCGCCGGACTTCCCCGATCCGCTGGATCGGCCGGAAGAGATCGAGACGCCGGGCGTGGCGACTATCGAGACGCTGGCGGACTTCCTCGGCATCGACCCAGCCGCGACGTCCAAGGCGATGCCGGTGATGGTTGGGGAGCGGCCGGTGCTGGCGTTGATCCGCGGAGACGACCGGCTGAGCGAGGAGAAGCTCGTGACGGTGCTGGGCGAGGCGTACCGGCCGATGACGGAGGACGAGATCAGGGCGGTCTTCGGCGCCGGCGGCGGGTCCCTCGGTCCCGCCGGTGTGACCATCGAGGTCGTCGCCGACGAGGCGCTCCGCGAGGGCCAGTTCGTCGCAGGCGCGAATCGCGACGGGTGGCACCTGCGCGGCGTTCAGGCAGGCCGAGACTACAAGCCGGAGTTCGCGGATATCCGGCAGGCGAACGCGGGGGATACATGCCCGCTGTGCGGCGGCAAGCTGCTGGAGGAGCCGGCGATCGAGCTTGGGCACATCTTCAAGCTCGGGACGTTCTACTCGGTGCGGTTTGGCGCGACCTTCCTGGACGAGGACGGTGAGGAGAAGCCGCTCGTGATGGGGAGCTACGGCATCGGTCCAGCGCGCACGATGGCGGCGATCATCGAGCAGCATCACGACGACAACGGCATCCAGTGGCCGGCAACGGTGGCGCCGTACGACGTGCACGTCGTCGTGATCCCGGGCATGGAGGAGCACGCGCAGTCAATCGCGGACTCGCTCTCCGCAGCGGGTCTCGACGTCCTCTTGGACGACCGCGATGCGCGCGCGGGTGAGAAGTTCGCGGACGCCGATTTGATCGGCTGCCCGGTGCGCGTGACAGTCGGGCGAAAGATCGCGGCAGACGGTACGGTGGACGTTCGCCAGCGCACGAAGGGGGAGGACAATGCGGTGAGCGTGGGTGAGCTGGTCTCGACAGTCCGGGAGAAGCTCGGCTGATGGCTCGGAAACGGCGTTTCAGCGAGGACTCGTTCGGCCCGACCATCGAACGGCTGATGGGAGAGGCAGGCCTCACGTACCGCTCACTCGCCGAGAAGACGAGGCTCTCGGCGGGCTATCTCAACCATCTGGTCCACGGTAACCGCCCGGTTCCGTCCGACGACGTGATCAAGACACTCGCGCGAGCGTTGGGCGTCGAGGCGGAGCACTTCCGCGAATACCGGTTGCGTGTGATCACCGACCGGCTCGAACGCATGCCGGACCTGATCGACAAGCTGTACAGGCGTTACGGCGCGTAGCCGATACGATGGCCCCGCCACGGGGCGTGGCGCAGCCTGGTTAGCGCGCTAGTCTGGGGGACTAGAGGTCCCGAGTTCAAATCTCGGCGCCCCGATGAAAACCCCGCTCAGAGCGGGGTTTTTCTTTTTAGTAGAGGTCGAAAAGGGTCTGCGGGGACGCGGCGGGGACGGATCGTCGCTAGAGTCCTAGGAGTGCCGAAGCCGCGGTCCGCGAGTCTTCAGGTCGCCCACCAACGCGACTGCACGAACGCCACCAAGACCTCGCTGGACTCGCTCGACGGCTGCACCTGCAAGCCGTCGTACTACACCAGCCACCGACAGGGCCACGGGGTCACGAAGGGCCCCCGCCTGCGCAACCGACAGGTCGCCGAGCGGGCGCTGCGAAAGCTGCTCGTCGAACTCGACGAAGATCGCGCCGAGGTCGGCCCGTCACGCCGAGACGCACGCACGTTCGACGAGTGGGCGGACGAGTACCTCCGCATCCTGGAGGAGGACAAGCGCGACAAGGGCTCCACGATCCGCGCTTACGAGAGCACCCTCGGACACGTTCGCCCGATCCTCGGCCGCCTCGACCTCGACGAGATCGGCGTCCCCGAGATCCGCCGGGTGCTCAAGGCGATCCGCGCCAACGGCAACTCCGACGCTACCCAGCACAAACACCTTCGACACCTGCGCGCCGTCCTCACCGCCGCCGTCGAAGAAGGCTACGCCCGCTCCAACCCGCTGACGCGGAAGTTCATGACCGACCTTCGCCTCGAACGCCCCAACCACGTCGAGTCGTACACCGACACCGAACTCGGGAAGCTCTGGCCGCAGATGGAGGCGCTGAAGTACGAGGACGTTTACATTTACGTGACGCGCGCCGCGGTCGCCACCGGCGCCCGCCTCGGCGAACTCGTCGCCCTCAACTGGGACGACCTCCGCCTCGGCGAACGCGAACTCGACATCCAGCACCACTACGACATGACCGACGGGATGACGACCCCCAAGAACGGACACGCCCGCACCAACTTCCTGATCGAAGACGCCGAAGCCGACGCGATCAACGCCGTCGGCTTGTTCGAACGATGGACGCGGCTCGTCGGCGTGCAGCCGGGCGACGCGCCGATCTTCCCGGCGCCCCGCAGCGGCGGCAGGCTGAACGCCCAGTACGTCCGCAAGCTCGTCGACAAGGCGCGACGCGAGGCAGGCATCGCCGACGTGGGGGAGGGAGGCGGGAAACGACGACCCTTCCACGCCCTCCGCGGCTCCCACTCCCGCATCACCCGCGAGCGCGGCTACGAGCCCTGGCTCCGCCAGCACAACCTCGGGCACTCGACGATCGAGCCGACCGACAACGTGTACGGGCGGCCGAGCCGGGACGCGCTCCGCACCGCCGCCCGGCAGCACGCGACCGCGCAGGTCGAGCCGCAGCCGTAGGGAGTAGCCTCCCGGTCATGTCCGGGGACGAGCGACAGGATGTGCTGGGGGCCCTTCGGGACGTGCAGGAGCGCCTGGATCGGCAAGGGGCGCTACTGGAACGAGACGCGAGCCCTCAGCGCCGAGAGAGGGTTGCTCCGAGCTAAGCGCGACTCACTCCTGTTGCGGGGCAAGGACGCGGGTGTTTCGCACACCGACATGGCGAAGGTGCTAGGCGAGACGCGCCAACAGGTGCAGGTCTACGTCCAGCAGGCGCAGCGAGCGGAGTCGAGTGCCTTTTCCCAGCTCGTCGAAGACGCGCGCGTGGACGGGCTGATGCGCGATCGCGGCATCACGGAAGCCGAGGCGAGGACGATCGTCTACGACGAGCGAGACGCGGCGTCCCGGGCCGCGTCGGAGGCGCACCAGGCGAAGGAGGCCGAGCTGGTCGCGTTCGTCGAGGAGATCGGCGACGGACTGAAGCTGCGCGACGATCGCGCCTCCGAGATCCTGTACCGCGTCGAGCAGGGCTGGTCGGACAGGAAGCTCGCCCGGCTCGTCGAGCACCGATTCCACGGCCAGCTCCACGATCGGCGGACCGAGGTTGCCGAGCGGGTTATCGCCTTCGCGCGCGAGCAGTCCGTCCCCGCCGCGTCCCCGCCGAGGCCGTAACCCGGCTCCGGCAGCGGGGAGTACCGGGGACGAGCCGTCCCCTCGCACGCGCGCGGCGATGTGGGAGTACGCGATCCGGGCGGCGAAGGAGGCGGCCGCGTAGCTGTCCTACTCTGAGGTCTTCGGGCTCTCAGGGACCTCGAAGCGGTCGATGGCGACGGTGCGGCCCGGCGCGATTGTGACCTTCCCCTCGGCGTAGGTGAGATCCAGTTGTTTCCACTGCACGCCGTAAGGTCCTGGTTCGAGCGGGGGTGCGCCTCCGAAATCCTGCGGATAGCGGACGCTGGCCGTTGTGAAGAAGCTCCCGAACGAGGTCTTGCTGGTCCTGTGTTGCTGTCCTTGAGGGTTCGTGACGGCACACAACCAGGCCGCCGGTGCGTTCGTCAGCGTGAGGACCACTTCATCCTCGGTCACCCGATGACTGGGGCGAGGCGCAAGCATCGCTGCGAGCCCTGAGGTTGCCCCTGTCGCTGCCGCTGTCGTGGCTGCTAGTTGCTCATAGAAGCTCGACGGCAGGTATGTCGGGGCGATTGTCCCCGTCGGCACCGATGACGGAGCGCCCCTCAGTCTTTCGATGAAGCCTGCGCGGCGTTGCTGAGCTTGCTCCTGCCGTCGCTGCTCCTCCGCAAGCGCTTCCCGATAGGCCTGTTTCGTCGCCTCGGATGCACGCTCCGTGAGCTCCTCTAGCGCACGTTGCTTGCTCTCTCCCTGCTCGGTCAGTGCGAGCCGCAGGGCGTTCGTGAGCTCCTCCAGTAGTGCTGCGTTGTCGATGCCAGCGCTTCTGCGATAGGTGATCTTCGCTGGGCCGTACTCCCCTCCGAACTCTTCGAGGTCGGGCGTGAAGAGGATCGCGAGCGCGATCAGGACCGCTCCCACGATAAGCGCGGTCGTCGACACGTGGGTTCGTGCTGCAGCGACGAGTCCGACGGCGATCGCGGCTACTCCTGCAGAGCCCATCACTAGCCGGGCGCCGAGCGACCACGTCTCTGCCCGCTTCCACCAGGGCGGCGAGACTACTGGCGGCTTGTCCGGCTTTGTGGTGTCCTCGGTTTCTTGTGTGCCGGCCGATGCTGGCGTCTGCGGCTCTGATTCCATCGGCCGGACCCTACCGAGCGCTCTCACGACGCGACCGGCCGGACGATCCGGCCGCCATCGGGGAGCTTGACCGTTTCGAGCGGCGCCCCGTCTTCGAACGCTTCCAAGTCGGCGAGCGGGAACAGCAGCTCGCGTCGGCCCGGCAACTTGCGATGCGGAATCTGGCCGGTCCTCGTGAGCTCGTACAGCGTCCACTTCGACCAAACCCCGGCGTAGCGGTCGACGACCTGGGGCAACGAGAGGTAGACCCTGGCCGCGGCCGTGGTCACCGGCTCGCTCGCGCCCGCGCGGCGGCGTTCACGCCGTCAAAGCTCTTAGAGGGGGAGAAGAGGCCTCGGGGGGAGCGGCGACAGCCTCAAGTTGTGCGTCGTCGGAGCGCACCCGCTGTCGATTCCCTGCGAGAAGGCGAACCCCGGCATTGGGCTGTACGTCGCCGGGATAGGCGGGCCGCTGATGGCCGTCGGCGGCGTGCAGATGCTTTCCGCCCGACGAACCACGAAGCCGCCTGTCGCCGACGAAGCGACGAAGGCCTGCCCGGAATGCGCGGAGACCGTGAAGGCGGCCGCCCGTGTGTGCAAGCACCGCGGCTACCGCTTCGCACCGGCGACATGACCTAACCGTCACTGCGTATCTGTCCACGCCTGCCAGATCGTTCGGGCTTCGGCGGGTAGTCGTCGCGTGCGGCTTGCCATGCTTCGCGGAGGCGCCGGTCGCGCCGTTCCGAATCCTCGACCCGGGTCGGGCTTCTTAAAACGGCTTAATGTTTCGGGGGCTCCGGTGCTCACGGCCGCTCGTCCGGCGCCGGGTACTTCTCAGGCTCCATGCCGGGCAGGGACTGGACGACGCTCCCGGGGACGGTCAAGCCGCTGTCGGTCTGCGCCCTGCCGTTCGTCCCTGCGCTCTCGGTCTCTTCACCTACGTCGAGGTCGTCGTCCCCAGACGCTCTACCTAGAAGGTCTTCTCCTCTTCGAGGGTTAGCTTTCTCTCGAACGTCTTGAGAGGTCGGACAGGGCTCGTCCCCGGTGACCTCTGCATCCGGTTCGGTAGGCGCGGTTGCGGTGGCGTTCGAGGTCGGACCGAGAGGCGGGTTGGTCGGACCGCTCGCCGACTCCTGCTCTGCGAGATGGTCGGACACGTCGTCTCCGACGTGCGCCGCAATCCCGCTTACGTCCTCGTCGCCGGTCGCGTCCGAGGTCGGACCGGCCGCGTCGTCCGAGGTCGGACCGAAGTCCGACAGCTTCGGTCCGTCGGGATACAGCGTGAAGACGTAGACGTAGCCGGTGGCCGCGTGTCCCTCGACGACGTAGTCGAGACGGCCGCGCTCCCTCTCGCGGTAGAGGAGCTTCTTGAACGCATCGTCGTCCGGCCGACGCAGGTAGTTCGCGAGCTCGGTCCGCAGCATCCTCGGCGTCGGGAGCCGCTGCATGAGCTTGCGCGAGATCGCCTTCTCGTAGAGGACGACGTGGAGGTTGAACGCCTCGGGCGACATGCGGCCAGCACACCATTCGGCGACGATCCACTTCGGGATCGGGGCAAACGCATAACCGAGTCCGAGCTTCAGCCCGGTCACGCCGCCTCCTTACCGTCGGCGCGGTCGGCAACGCCAGAGTTTTGGGTACCGGCTTTCGAATGGGAACCGGGTAGAAGGCGACGCCCGCGGGATTTAGGGGTATCGGTCGCCCTCAGTTGCTCCGGTGCTGAGATCGCCTCCTGCTGCGTCGCCAGCTTGTAGGCGGCGAGCGTCCTGTCCCTCCGATGGCCGAGCGCGCGGACGACCTCGTTCGCGGAGGCGTCGGGGTGCTCGCGCTGGTACGCCTTCACCGTCTGGGCCAGCCACGCGATGTGCGCCTGCTTGATCTCCGCGAACGCGACACTGACCGCTTGGCCTACGGGAAGCTCGGGGTCGAGCTCGACGCGCTCGCCGTAGCCGACGATGTAGATGGCGTCCTGCGCGCGGCCGGTCACGCGGACCTCCGCGCACCGGCGAGAACTAGGTCAGATTCACCAGGACCGCCGTCGGCGGATTGTCGGGAGCGACTGCGACGACGTCCACCGATGCGGCGACAGACGCGCGGGCGATGCTCTCTGGGACTTCCTCCTGGCCGGGACGGCACCCGGCCGCCCGGCGAACGCGAGTGCCCGGCGAGCAGGAGACCTTCGGCTCGGAGCTTTCGCAACATGTCTCGGGTATCACGGAGGGAGGCGGCGAGTTCGCGTGCCATCCGGTATCGAAACTTTTTTCGCTCGACCGGCGACATCTCCGCGTAGCACTCGGCAGCGACCTCGGCGGTGCGACGAACGAGACGGTCTAGGTCATCGTGGAGACCCGCGAGCCTGTGCTCGATCGCACGACCGGAGTGTCGATCTACGGTGTCGAGGTGATCGTCCACGTGAGGGTTTTCGTAGCCATCGGGTTCCGCTACGAAAAATAACCAAGCCCCCGGACGTTCCCGGAAACGAGAACCGCCCAGCTTTCGCCGGGCGGTTTCGGGAACTTACGACGACTCGCGCGGCCATGGACGTAACCGCACGATCGGAACCGTACTCGGGGTATCGGTCGGACTGCAGCACCGAGGACATAGCGAAGGTCAACACGACCACGATCACGACCACGACCACGACCACGACCACGACGACAACCACCACGACGACGATGACCATTCCGAGTATTGCGACCATTCCAAGCATTGCGAGCATTCCGACGAGTGCGAGCACTGCGACCACTGCGACGGCGATGACCACTGCGGGAGACACGACGTACGCGGGCGAGATCAACAAGTTACGCGGCGCGTAACACGGGGACGTCCTACACCGGTAAAATCGGTGACATGACAGCGCGACGGTGACCAAAGCGGGGTGGCGCCCGCAACCCAATCCCAGAAGGGAGGGACACGCCATGATGGAACGACCGTTGCGCTACTGGTCGCACCGCACTCGCGGAGACGAGAAGAAGATCTTCGTCTGCACCCGCTGCGAGCAGCACTACCGTGCCACTGAGACCCGGCTCTACTTCGGTGGAGGTGAGTGGGTCTGCTTCTCGTGCATGGACGACGTCGACTGGCAGGGCTGGAACCGGAGCGTTCACCTTCGGACGCCCGGCATGACGCCCGAGCGGCTCGACGAGCTGGAGCTGCTCGCGGCCGACCCGATTCGCTTCGAGAACGACAGCACCTAGACCCGTAACAAGGTCGCCGACGGCCCCGTATCCGCGGGACCGTCGTCGTTCTGGAGGGCTAGCGGTCGGAACGGAGGACCGAAGGCCGGTCGGACTCGCGGCGAGGGAGACGACTGAGACGATCGCAGATCTACGAGACGATCTCGTCTTGCGTGTGCTTCCGAATGATCCGGTCGAAGTCATCGAATAGAACGTGCGAATGCCCGTGATTGGCGAGGATCTGCTTGAAGACACGGCGGAGGTTCCACTCCGCGTGCCAGACGTGCGGAACATCATCGAAGATGAAGTCTCGGTTCGTGACCGTCCCACCGTGCGCGATCTTGTTTCGGAGCAGCGCGAACATCTGGAACCACCAACCCAGGTCAGTCAGCTCGGCTTCGTGTTCGTGGCCGCGATGATCTGTCCACTGCCTACGGCTCTTCGGCGCGCCAGCGGAGTCAAGGAAGTCGGAAAGCCGATCGCGGACGGTCTCCGTCCGTGCGCTACCAAACAGCGCGTCGAACGCAGCGCGCAAAGCAACCACGCGCGTCTGGGGATCAACGATCGCGCTGTTTGCCCACGCGATTTCGAACCAGCGGATTGCGGCGGGTAAATCTGGATCGTCGTCGCCAAGGTTTGTCAGTACGTTGTAGAGCGCGTTCGCGAGGACGCTGTCGAAGTCCGGGAGCGTGATTGGAAGCTTGAGGTCGTTCGGAGGCTCGATCACGTCGCGCGTCTCGCCGATTTTCACCCCAAAGTGCTGAGTCATCACCATCGTCCCCGTTTCGTACGCCGTGAAAAGGTCGGCCTCGAAGCGGTGGCTGTAGAGGAGCGCATTCTCGGTGGTGCACATCCGTTGTCCGGCGTTTGGGTCGTCCTGACGATTCGGATCTGCGAACGAGGGGTTGCGATCGATCACGGGAATGACAACGGCGTCGTGCAGGGTCGGGAGTTGCGCGCGATCGATTTCATCGCCTACGTGCCCCTCAGCCACTCGGACGAACGCGCCAAAGCCTCGGGAATCCGATGGCGTGCGGTACAGGGCCCCGACGCCGTGGGCGTAGTCCACTACGTCGGCGGCGGAGACATCTTCGGCGGCGAGCTGGCTCTTGGGGATTAGTTCCCAGGGCCCGACGGTCATCCGCTCCGAGAGCGGGAGGTATGGGAAGAGCATGACCTCGATGAGAGGCAGGTTAGCCGGGCCGGGCTGGCGAGCCGAACGCCCGGGCGCTTTCCCACGACCCGGCCCGCGCTCGAACGTAGCGGCTGTGCGCGAGTCCGGCTAGACGGTCTTATGGACACGTAAGGATAGGACAGAGCGCACTTGTGTCCGCGCGCTCATCACCAGCCACCACCTTCGACTGGACCCCATCCCTCGTGCTTCTTGTCCCGCCGCTCGTAGAAGGCAGCCAAGGGGAGCGCCAGAAACGTTCCCACAGCCCACACAACCATGCCGCCAACGGGAAGACCCGCCACCACGAGGACGTAGACGAGGTCGACCCCGTGAGCCGACTGGGGACGCCATGCAACCAGCGCCAGCACGCCGAAGACCGTCGCCAGGGCGAAGAAAGCGTGCCGCTCGGCGCGCTCCCGGCTCTTCCATCGACGCTCGTTGGTTCGCTTCTTCTCCGACTCCTGCTCCGCGGTTGGTGCGTCGGTCATCCTCCCTCCTCCTCCTCCTCGTTCGCGGTGAGCGTGTCGGCGGTCGAGTCCAGGGCCTACGACAGTTTTCCCGGATCGCCGCCTAGTTCTGCGAAAACATTCGACAACTCTTCGTGCGGTATGCGGTCGAGTTTCATCAGTCGATGGAGATCGGCACCGACCGGCGTAGGAGCGAGTTTCGCTAGCGGCAGAGATCTCATGTCGCCGCCGCCCATCGTCCCCTGAGGTGCGGCCACGCTTCTATTTTCCTGAAGGACTCCGACGACCCCCGCCTGTCCGAGTTCAGTCAACTCGGCGATGATCGGCTCGCTCGAACGAGCATCTCCTTCGTTGCGTGCCACGTCGAGATACATCAACGGGCCGCTGTACGTTTCGGAAGAGAGCAACGCGACGATGGACAGCTCGCGATAGGTCAGGCGGTCAGCAAGGCGAATGAGGAAGTTCGCATAGTCCCGCCCCACGTTCGCGTCGAAGGCAAGCGAAGCGTAGAGCCAGCCGAGGTACGGGACCTTTCTTTCTTCGTACGCATTAGCCGCGTTCAACAGGACCCCTTCGAGGAGTTCCTCGGCCTCGGGCCGTCCGTCGCCATCAGCTTCAAACCATCCGTCGCTTCTTTCCGGGTCGCCTCGTTCCAGGCGCTCCCGGATTTCGGCGGCCGCGAAAGCGAACGCCGCGCCTACACGAATCTCTTCGCGCGGGCCGAGCAGCCGAAGGCTCACTTCAGCTCCGATGCGTTTGAGCGCACGTGTAACGAGCACGCCACCGACGGCACCGGCAACGACACCCGGAGGACCGGCAAGGAGCCCTAACGCACCTCCGACGGCTGCACCAGCGATCTCGCTGCCGCCCTCGATCAACTCAGCGGTGCGGTCTTCCGGCTCCTGAGAGATGTCCTCCACGGCCTCGACTCTAGCCCGCGGCAATCGGCCAGAAAGCCTGGCCGGGCGGCGAGCTGAACGCCCGGCGCTATCCCACGACCCGACCCTCGAAAAGCTTAGAACGAGCGCATCCCAGGACTAGTGGCCGATTCAGACACGCCACCCCGCTGCCCGACCTTCCGTCCCGATCGCCAGTCTCAGGACGTACACCGGTGAGAGCCGATGCCCTCGGTGTTCTTGACCGGAACGGTCACGTCCTCACCGGTCTCGGTCAAGAAACACCCACCGGTAACGCGGTCGGGATCCCCGTTGTCGTAGCAATACGCAATCGCCCGAGGAGTATCAAGACTGTCTCGCTGCCACTCGCCGTCGGGCTCGCAGACCACGCGGGAGAGGGGTGTTCCGAACTCGTCAGCGAAACCGTGCGCCGCCGCCTGAAGGCTGTCTCCAGATTGCGTTGCGCCGGAGGACCCTCCACCGCAGCCGACAAGAAGGGCCAGGAGACCCGCGGCGGCTATCAAGGCGACAAAGCGCACGACAGCCTGGAGTCTTGAACATCGCGTCCCAGCCTTTCCACAACCGGACGACCGGCTCGGACCCGACGGAAGTCAGCGTTGCGATACCTGCCTCTCCCAGATGTTGACGTCGGCCATCGGTCACGAGCCTAAGGGTGGGCAGGCCCAGAAGGTGGAGTAAGACCTAGCCGGTCGTCCGTCGTCTGGCACCCGTGCCGGACCGATCATGGGTGACGATGAGCGTCCTGCGCTCGCGCTGCGCTGTCTGCGGCTGGCCGGTCGAGTCGCGCTCGGCGCGCCGCGAGGGCAAGGACTGGTTCTGCTCGCAGTCCTGCCTCCTCCAGTACGAGTCGGCGGGAGGCCGCTCGGGCGGCCGCCGCGCCCCCTCTCGCGGCGCGGTCGGCGTTGTGAGGAAGGCGGTGCGGTGGACGCTCGGAGTTGTGGGTGGCTTCGTCCTCGTCGCGATCGTGGTCGGAATCGTCGATGCGACGAAGGGCCAGAAGCCGAAGACGGCGGACGCCGGAACGGCGAACAAGGCGAAGGTCAGGCTCGCGGCTGGCGGCCTCCGGTCGAACCCGGTCCCACTACACACGATAGGAGGCGTGTGGGACGGCTGGCGCCTGCACGTCGAGTCCGTGACGCCGACGGCGGCTCAGTTTCTCGGTCGGCACCGGAAGAGCATCGCGCCCGGTGGTCGAGAGTTCATGCTCTCCATCTCCGTCACCTACAAGGCCGGGGGCTACAAGGGCGTTCGCGGCCTACTCCGTCGGCTCTACGTTGCCGGATCGCACGCCGTCTACTACTCGCCGGATTCCGGTGACCTGAACTGCGCCGCGACGGCGTATGACTCGCACCTGGTCAGACCGTTGAACGAGACCGCAAGGATCGTCTTCTCGGGGCACACGGCAGAGGGACACCTCTGCTTCCAGATCGCGAGCAACGACGCTAGGTCGCTCGTCCTCTTCGTCAACCGGCCCGGGTGCGGAACGTCGAAGAAGTACGACACATGCACGAAGAAGGTTTGGTTCGCGCTGGGATAACCACTGCGGGGACCTTGCACCGTTCGGTGGTCGCCACGATGGTCTCAGTGGCCGCTCTCGCTTCGGTCGCGTCTGCCTCGACGACCGAGGCGGCAAGCAGTAAGACCCTGCAGGTTGTCGTGACCAAGACCGGCGTCATGCTGGGGGGCGCGGGCTCCGACTACGCCGAGTACGGGCTTCTTCTCCCGAATCGGTCGCGGACGATGGACGCCCTCGCGGTCACGGTGAAGGTCAAGGCCCTCGACTCTCGCGGTCGAGCGTTCACGTCCGACGAGCAGACGATCACGGTGATACCCGCCGGGACGAGCTTCGTCGTCGCCGGATCTCTGATGTGGAACGTGTCCATCAGTCTGAAGCGCATCGCTACGGTCGTGCGGGTCGGGAAGACCGCGTCGAAGGGCCGGA
Source organism: Gaiellaceae bacterium (assembly GCA_036824055.1). GTDB lineage: Bacteria > Actinomycetota > Thermoleophilia > Gaiellales > Gaiellaceae > 3-1-20CM-4-69-9. The sequence continues at coordinate 12,610 of DAITAW010000053.1, forward strand.
AGCTGCCACCCGTCATACGCATTGCTTTGACGAGTACAGGGAGCGTCACCGGGTTCGTCAATAACCCGTACCGGAAGCCTTTGCCGGGCAGCGCGACGATCTGACGGCGTGTTCCTCGACCGTGCGGGCCGAATCGTCGCGAGCGCTGGCCAGACGACCGATGCAACAATCGCGCCGGGCGAGGCGGTGCCATTTGACCTTTTCGGGAATCTCTCGGCGGCCGCTCAGATGTCTGTCTCTTCCGCTGAGATCACCGTTGACCCGCGCGGATACCAAGCGTTTACCCGCGCGTGTCCAATCCGCGGCTAGAGGGAGCCTTCTCTCAAGACGGCGTCGGCGACTCGGCGTCGCGCGACTCCACTTATCAGGAGAAGCCCGTCAGTCGAGCAGTTTCGCCTTCGCTGCCGCGAACTCTTCCTCGCTAAGAGCACCGCTAGCACGGAGATCAGCAAGCTGCTGGAGGCGGTCAACGATATTCGCGTTTCCGCCAGATGAATCGGCAAGGACCGCTCTTGCCGCGGTGTCGTGTTGGCGCATTCGCGTGAAAATCGGAGAGAGAAGCATCCGAAGCGCATCGGGCGTCGCCGCGCCATGATGGAGAAACAACTCCGCGGTTCGTGTTTGGATACAGATGACTGTGTCGATCTTCGTGCGGGTGGTAAGCAAGTTCAGAGCTGTGGCAATGAGCATTCCTTCGGCAGCACCTTGCACCCCGAAGCCACCGCCGATGAAGCCTCCTCCGCTCTGGGTTTGCCCAGGGCCGCCGATCTCGATCGCTGAAATCTCGTCGTATCCGATCGTCGCTGCGTGGCCATCGAAGCCGTAAAGCTCCAGAGCATCCCTAGTGAAGACGAGTTCGCAGATGTCCCCAGGCATGGGCGCAAGACCCGACCCACCAAGCACCCGGCAGCCTGAAATGACAGCAATCGAATCGCCAAACGCTTGCTGCCGACGCTCATCGATTTCTGCCAACGCCAACTGGCGGTGCTGATCGATTTCTCCTCGCGCACCCAAGACTTCATGGGCAGCGCGCGCACGATCGGACCGGGAAACTTGGGCGCGCGCCTTTCTTGCAAGCCGTCCATCTGTGTGCCCCGCGACGCGCCCAGCCAACGCACTAATCCGGCCCAACTGCTCAATCGCTTCGCCCCGTGTGTCGAGGCAAACCCAATGGGCCTTGTTGAGCTTTGATAACGCCCCCTTCAGATCGCCTTCGGCGATCCTCCGATCGGCCTCGTCAACCAATTCGTCCGTCTTCCGAAGATTTCGGTTTATCCACTTCCTTTCCTCAAACCGCGCGGCATCCGAATCGTTGCCCACCCACCCGTTATGAGGTCGAGATCCACCCATCCTGGTAGGTCATCGTGGAGGAGGAGGCAGCGGCCCGACCCCGGCTAGCGGATCGGCCGAAATAGCCGAAGGGCTAGGTTCCTGAACATTCTTTAGTGGGCCGAGCCCGAGATCGTTGGCTCAACCGTGGCACCCCGACACGATCCTGAGTGCCGTCACAGGGTGCAGCTCCGCGTAGTTCGGCGCATGTCGGCGCGACATCGTCCAGCACGCGGCCAGCGACGGGAGGGTGACCATCCTCGTCGATCCGCAGACATACGAGCCGATCCTCTGGACGCTGGCCGGCGGGCCGAACGGCTCCGGGCTGAGCGCCCATTTCGACCTCTACGAGCCGGGGCCCGAGACGCAGGCGAGCGCGACACTCTTCGACCTCCGCGCGCAGCACCCCGACGCGCGCGTGGACATGAGCCCGGCCGACTACGCGGCCGCGCTCATGCGTCTCTCCGGCACGGGCTAGACACGACGCCACGAGCGGGCGGCCGCCAGAGGCCGCTCCCTCCGCGGCGGCCCCGCCGGGCGTGTGCTGCGCTCTCTTCTGAGCCGCCGCATGTTCCACAGGACGACTGGGAAGACGACGATCTGCGCACACACTGCCATGCGCGAGTGTGCTTTCGCTTGAAGCCGTTCGGCCGCGTCGGGGGGCTCGCATCCCCGCGACGGGTCGAGGTCATAACCGCCGAGGGCAGCCCTAGCCTTGCGTTTATGGCCGATTCGATTGCACCCTCGGAGAAGCAGCTCAGCGAATCACCGCAGGCCCATGGTGCCTTCCTGATTTACCGGGACCTGATGCCTGGCGAGCGGAGTGCGTCCAGGGTGGCGTCCGAGTACGGCCGACACGTCCGTCTGATCGAACGATGGCGCAGCCGACATGCCTGGGTCGAGCGCGCCGCCGCGTTCGACGCTGAGATCGACCGGCGCAGACGGGAGGCGATGTTCGAGGAGGCCATCGAGATGGGTCGGCGGCAGGCTGCCGACGCGGCCGCGGCGCAGACGGCCGTGATGGCCAGCATCCGTGAGCTGAATGCGCGCCTCGATGGCCCCGATGGTCGGGCCGAGCTGCGAGATCTGGGCCTAGCTGAGCTCCTGGCGCTCGTCATCCGTGCGATTCCGTCCTTCGCGACGGCCGCCCGAGTCGAGCGCGAGGGCCGCGGTGTGCCGGGCGCCTCAATCGCCGAGCAACCCGTCGACGCGAAGGTCACGATCGACACCGACCGCATCGACCGCGCTATCCAGGAGCTCATCGGCGACCTGGGCGCCAAAAGCGACCCGGACGCCTGAACCGGCGATCGGCCCACTGCGGTACGAACTTCTACCGAACCGCCGAAGATCGCGCGCGGCGGCGTCGTCCCGATCGCGATGGAGCCCACGCCAAAGGCGGCTGGGGCTCCTCACGACGACGGCCACGTCGTCGAGTCCGACCGCCCGCCCCGCGGCCGAGAGCGCGATCTCGCCGATCTTGCCGGTGTCGTCGTGCAGCTCGACGATCACGTGACCTGCACCGCCTCGGCGACCGAGCCGTCGCGGTAGACCATCGTCGAGTAGTGGGTGCCGCTCGCCTCGTCCGTGAAGTGGACCAACCAGGCGGCCCCGCCCTCGGCGCTCACGGGATCCCTGGTGCGCCCCGGTGCCGATCCGGGATTCGCGGCCATGAACCGCTGGAGGTACTCCTCGAAGGAGCGCCGGGCCAGCGTCGGGAGCTCGTCCCAGGTCGTCACGGCGACAGGTCCGTCGCGGGATCCTGGACGCGGGCGGCGGGGGCGTCGAGCTCGACCCCGTAACCGTCGGCGGCGCGCCGAGCCTCGGCCCGGTCTACCTCGACGAGTTCGGCATCGCCCGGGTCGTACCAGTAGCGGAGCATAGAGCGGTCGTCGACCCACTCGCCGTCTCCGACGCGGTCGACTTCCAGCGTCCCGTTCTCCGTCCGCCGAAGGAGGCCGTGTAGCTGGCCGTCCAGGCGGAACCTGTAGTACCTCGTAGCCATGGCCACCTGGTAACCCTACGGAATCGCCTCCCCTTCACGACCTTCCGCGATCCGACGCCGCACAACGCCGCAGTAGAAAAGGACATTCGGACCTGTCCCCATGCCACGGTTTGGAGTCGCCAATCGCGCTTCAAACGCAACACAACGCAACGGCAGAAAAAGGGAGCTTCCCCTTGCGAAAAAAAGACCGGGACGCAAGGAGCGAGTCGCTGCCCGGCGCCGAGGCCCCAGACCGGCGGGAGCGCCTTAGTGGCGTCGCCGTGCGGAGTTTCCGGCGAGGAACTTCGCCGCCAAGCCCCAAGGCGTGAAGGTACTGGTCGGGACTCTTGATTCGTCCGACGCTCGAAGCGGCCGAACGTCTGCAAGGGGCTGCAAGGGGCTGCAGCGGGAGCTGATCAGTGTTCGGGAATGTTCCCTGAGCGACCGCCTCGCTAGGGCTTGCCCACCCAGGCTGGACGATCGGGGTTCCCGACCTTCCAGGCAAGGATGCTGCCGCGAAAGATCGTCACTTGGTGGTGCGCCTTCCGTGGCCGCGCGCAGAACAGATCAGGCGCTCCCCCTTCCGTGGAGACCGTGCATACCTGATTGATGGCTGGGACGGCAACCTTGTCGCCGATCCTGAGCGTGTAAGCGCGAGTTGGCGATGCCTCGGCTGAACGTGGGCCTGTCATCTGACCGACGACGAATGACCCACTGGCGGTGATGACGAGTGCGGCAGCCGCGATGAGTCGTTTCGATCCGCTCACTGGTCTGGCCTCCTTTGTTTCGCAAGCTCTCTGCGAACAGTGTCAGCGAGAAAGCAGATGGTCGCATGCGCCAGACCGTATGGAGTGCCCGGCGCCTCGCTCGTAAGTTGGCGCGGGTTGCCGT